>NZ_JBWNMZ010000005.1:0-120313 GCF_056435145.1 Ignicoccus sp. | reverse complement strand
CTCCACGCCTTGAAGGCCGGGGCGAGGGAGGTCACCTTCGTGGACGAGGACCCTTGGGCCCTTAAGGTTCTGAGGGAGAACTTGAAGATCAACAACTTTGACGAGAGGAAGGTGAAGATAGTGAGGGAGGATATATGGAGATATTTGAAGGTCCGACTCAAAAGAAGGGAGACAACTGAAGTCGCGAGCTACGACCCACCGGCGTTCGTCCCCAGTAAGGAAAAGTTGGAAGAAGGGATGAGAGACTACATGAGACTTTACGTGTTCGCTCTAAAACTCGCAGAGCCCTCAAGTTTGGTGATGTTATCATCATGTTCTCAACCGTTCACAAGGGATATGTTCCTATGGACAATAGCTAAAGCTTCCTACTTTAGTAACAAGGAGGTCAGAGTCTTCGCTGTGAGGGGGGCTTCGAGGGACCACGTTTTCCCTCCTGGCTCTACTTACATGGAGTATCTCAAGTTTGCCGCCCTCTCAGTGCTTTGAAGTAGTAGCAGCACCGGAAGGCCCACAGGAGCCAGCTCACCGAGCCCTTCCAAGTCATGAATGATAAAAGAGCCACGGTGTCGATGAGGGAATCTAACTTTGAGAGCGGAAACTTCTCACCTAACGCCGTTACTTTCAGTATCAAGTACACTAGTGCTAACCCGCCACTCACGCCTAGAGTTCCTATCGGGTCCCACCACCCGTAGAAGAACAACACAATAGTTATAGCAGACAAGTTGAAGCCTATCCAAAACGACCTCAATGACCTACTGTAGTACAACCTTTGTGTTATAGTCAACCAGATGAGTGCGGTGATACCTGCTGCCAACGCAGGCACGTACTTAAAATTCTCTACTGCAGTGAAACGTTGCTCTATTAGGTAAACGAAGGTCAAGGAAATTAACGCGAGTAAGCGGTCGCCTCTCTCCATTATGCCCTTTCCCGCGAGCGACGTGCCCTCGCTCTCAGCTGCTGCCCTTATGCTCGGGATTATTATGGAACCAGTAATCCATAAGTATGTAATGGTCCACGGCACGCCTAATGCAGGAAGTGAATAAAAAATTATAACGTCATTTAAACGGTCTACAGCGGAATCTAAGAACGCTCCCGCTTTGGAGCTCTTTCCAGTCATCCTGGCCACGGCGCCATCCAAGACGTCTAACGAGGCTGATATTAAGAGGAAAGGAAGCGCTTCAAGTATCTTTCCCCTCCATACGAGATAGGTGAAAGATATAGCGAAGGGGATACTGAGCAGAGTTATGATGTTGGGAGAGAGCTTAGAGAGGGGCTTCGCAGAAAGTTTGACTAACCTTTCTGTTCGTCCCCTCAATTTTTCCAACAACTTTCTCGCCTTAGCACATCAGGAGACCATTTCTAATAACTCGCTTGATGTTAGGGAGCGTTTCGGATGCCATTTAGCTAACACTTCCTTGTAGGCCAAGAACCTCGTGTCAGCGAGTATTACGACTCCGCTGTCATGAGGGCTCCTAACGAGCCTCCCCACGGCTTGTTTGACCTTGACCAACATTTCTTCCTCATATAACTTGTCTAACGTCTTTTTCCAGTCACTCTTGGAGATGGTCTTTGAGAAGTCTTCTAAGTAGGGGCTGGGTGACGGGAACGGCGCCCCCACTACGGCTACGGCCTTTATTAAGCTGGATCCGTGCTCGTCAACCAGTTCGACCCCTTCGGTCAGCTGGTCTCCGGCAACCGCCGCCACCAAAGAGGCGCCCCTCTTGGCGGACTCCAAGACTTTGTGTCCTAATCCCCTCTCGCTCACTATCACGCTTACCTCCCCCCTTTCCGAGAGTTCCCGTAAGTGTGGCTTAGCTAGCGAGAGCGCGTTGTAGGAAGGGTAAACCAGTAAGCATGTGCCCCCGCTCTTCACGGCCATAAGGTAACAAGCCAATTCGATTCTTTTTCGTCTTTCCATCATCACAACGTCGTTTCTTAGTTTGTACTTACTGCTGTAATCAGTAATGAATAAATATATCACATTGTTTGGATCGAACATCTTGAAGTATATATCTCTTAGATGTTTGATATCTAACAAGTCCAAGTACGTCACCTCAGTAGACAGCACAGTTTCGAGAAACTCTTTGGAATGTAAAGTCCCGGAGAGGAGAATCAGTCCCTTGCTCTCGTCGACATACTTGGATATCCACGGCTTGAGCTCTCTTATGACGAGCAAGTCATTTTCTAAGTATGCCGCTCCGTGACCGCTCTCCAAGAGGGCGAAGGCCTCTAAGACCTCCTTGATCCGTACGGCTAGGTCAGCAGCCGGGTGAGCTTCTAGGACAAGCTTGGGTAGAACCTTATCTAACGCGTTAACTATCATTTTTATCTCTGATGTAGATATATTGAAAAAATCGGTCACTCTTAATGGTCTTTCTACTATACTAAAGCCTTTCAGCCTTCTGAGCACGTTTACCAAAGAAAATACGGTTGTAGAAAACGTCTTCATAATTTCAAGCGGACCCTCTATTCCGTTTGTGTTGTTCAATAGCTTCAAGAGCTTAGGATACGATACCAATAAGTTTATTGCTTTACCAATCCTGAACTCTTTCTCCCTTACGAATCTCAAAAGGTTATGTGCCTCGTCAATTACTATTAGAACGTTACTGAGATCTATCCCTAACTTTGGTAATATATCTGGTGAAAGGTATTGATAGCTTAATACTACTAGGTCTGCTGTCTTGGATAGTTCTTTCAGCGTCACGTAGGGACACTTGAAGGACTTTATCGTATTCTCTATCCATGAGAATACTTCCGTCCACGAAGGCGGGGGTTTGCCCACCCTGTCCCTCCACGAGCACTGTGGGCACAAGTTAACCCCAGTGTAGCCGATAGGACAAGCCCTTTCCTTGCCTATCAGCGGAACCGCTTTTAGTTCTAATCCGAACCTTTCCGCATCCCTCAGCGGGGGGATGAGTTGGGTCACGGTCCTTACCGCGAAGAGGGACTTCTCGGCAATCCCGAGCTTTATAGCGTGTTCTAATATTTTAAGTGCGGTTAACGTCTTGCCGCTTCCCGTTGGGGAGTTGATCGCGATAACCTTCTTTCCCTTCTTCAACTCTTCTATAGAGCGGTCTACGAAGTATTGTTGCCAAGGCCTTAACATTCGTAAATCCGTGAGGGGGCTCAGCTGCGGCTTAATAACT
The DNA here is from genome assembly GCF_056435145.1 of Ignicoccus sp. Taxonomy (NCBI): domain Archaea; kingdom Thermoproteati; phylum Thermoproteota; class Thermoprotei; order Desulfurococcales; family Desulfurococcaceae; genus Ignicoccus; species Ignicoccus sp. The sequence goes on along the minus strand of NZ_JBWNMZ010000005.1, from coordinate 117,167 downwards.
CCCAGAGGAGTTCCTCGAAACCCTCAGTGTCGTGTCCGCTTTCCAGCCAGAAGAACTTGTTACCGGAGCTCCAGAATGCCGAGGGATACAATTCCTTAAAGTTGGGATAGCCGGTGTAAACCATCACAGCATATTTGTTTCGAGACTCAGTTCTCGTAACTTTTTCTATACCCATCATGTCTTTGAGGACGCTTAAAGTGTTGTAGACCCAGTTGACCAATCCCTTAGCCTTTTCCTCATCATCCAACTCGAAGATCCACAAAATCGAACCGTCGTCGTAACTTATGGCTGTCACCTTCTCCGGATCTATCACCTTACTGGAGAGCATAGCCCTCGCGAGCGCAGTCTTGGTCTTTTCAAACAGCTCGAAGGCCTTTTGGCCTCTAATTCTCGAAACCTCGCGCGGCAAGCCCGTGCTACCCGTCACTACATATGGCCTCGGGGTTTAGATTAAGGGAGGGGGCCGCTGGGGTCGTGTTTCGGTATTTCGGTTCTCTACCGCCCGGAAGCTCTATAAAAGAGGGCGAGTGGACTGTCCAGTTGCGTTGCAGCAGGGAAGGTAACTGTATCTACCGGCGGGGTTCTTCGGAAACCGGCGAGAGCGTAGAGGAAATACTCGGAGGTGTTGACGAGCTCCGACTTTATCCAGACATCTATGGAGGTGAGAATGTTTACTACTTATATTTAGACCTCGAACGGGAACTGTTGTTGGCTCCAGACTCTAGGACAATAATTACAGTAGGCGTACCGATAGCAATAAGAGTAGTAATGATTAAGAGGTTCATTCTCAAAGACATTAATACCGGTAAGGAGTGGGTAGAGGAGCGTAGGTATGAGGTCGATAGAATACCTCTCTCAAAGGTCACTTATGCTCTATACGGAAGCCCGGAGAGAGGGATTCTCACTCGCTACTACAAGACGAGGATCGGTTCGTGGCTTATATTAAAGGAAGCGCCAATGGAAGTCTACATATTTAACAACACGCAAAGAGTCGAAAAGGTAAAGAAGATAGTATTTCCTACGCTGTTACCTAAGCTATTCTTTGTGCCAGGCAGCGGCAAGGTGGAGATCTCCCCAATAGTTGTCGAAATAGAGAAGGGAGTAGCTACAATCAGAAGGCTCAGAGACGTACCGAGCAAGCAAGGTTACGTGGAGGTTCCGGGCACGGGAAGAGTGCTGAAGTGGGTTGCTATCTTTGGTCTTTGAGGTACACAATGTGTACGGGGAAAGGTATTTCAATGTTGTACTTCTGACAGACCCTGAATATCTCCTCTCTAATCGATTTATACATGTCGTACCACTTCTTCGTCGGTACCCATAAATTAAGCCTTATCAGCACATAGAAGTCGCCGAAATCTTCAATAAATATCTCTGGTTCTGGAACTTGTAAGACGTCGGGATGCTTGGAAAAGTAATTCCTAAAGACTTCTAGTGCTTTTAACGCATCGGAGTAACTCACGCCTACACGTACTTGAAGACGCCTCGCCACCGTCCCGGTTTTATTTATTATAATATCATTGAAGAATGTCGAGTTGGGCACGCGTGCCAGTTCGCCGTCTATAGTCAGCAATAATGTGGAAAATATGTTAAACGACTGAACTTTTCCGCTGATGCCGCTGTTCTTGAGTTCTACGAAGTCCCCGATTTTCAAGGGTCTTTCTATCATTAAGAACATTCCCGAGATGGCGTTTGATATGACTGTTTGTGCAGCGAAGGAAACAGCTAAAGTTAATATACCACCTGCCATGAGCAAGTTCTGTATGGGTACTCCCACTGCCGACAAGAAGGTAGTTATCAAAAGGGCGTATATAATATACGTTATTATGCGGCCGCTCATAAATGCTAAGTTTTCGTCTCCTAAACTCTTTATCAAGAGCTCGCGTAGCCTAGCCTCTCCAACCTTTTTTATGACCAAGTATATGGATATCAATAGTATGACGCTTATGAGGCTCATAAGTGACAAGGTTTTACTTCCGGCGAACCACGCATGCGCCGGGTAGTAAAAGCCGATGAGGATCCGTGTTTCAACCGAGCGCGTGAGGAGACGAGGCCGTGCACCGAGGCTTAAAGAGTAATATAAACATTCTAAGCCGGGCGTACCAAAGATGAAAGTAGGAGTAGCCTACGACCATCCCAGATGGGAGGAGAAACACATAATCGAGTTGCTGAGGTCCCGTGGTCACGAAGTAGTAGAATACCCTCTCAGACACAGTTCTTTTGAAATAGGCTCATCCGATAAGCTCCCGGACGTAGTGATCCAAAGAGCTGTAAGCAGTGCCAGGGCAATATCCTTCAGCGCGTACATGGAGTCTATGGGCGTCCCTGTGGTCAATTCCTTACACACTCAGATGGTCTGCGATAATAAGGTCTTAACCGACTCAGCTCTAACCAAGGAGAACGTTCCCAGACCCAAGACCTTCATAGCTTACGACGTGGACAGCGCCCTCGATGCCGCAAAGAGGTTGGGGTTTCCGTTGGTCGTGAAACCCATACAAGGGAGTTGGGGGAGACTTCAAGCGTTGGTTAAGGACGAAGACACGTTGAGAGCAATAATAGAGCATAGGGAGGCCATGCCTTCACCCCAGTTCAAAGTCCATTACCTTCAAGAATATATTAATAAACCCAATAGAGACATCAGAGTATTCGTCGTTGGAGATAGCGTCCCCGTAGCGATATACCGGATTTCGGAGAAGGAGTGGAGGACCAACACTGCGCTCGGGGGCAGGGCCGAAAAGGCTGAGGTAGACGAGGAGCTTAAAGAACTTGCCATAAAGGCGGCAAAGGCTGTAGGAGGAGGCGTCTTGGGCGTTGACGTGGTCGAGGACCCCGAGAGAGGGTATTTGGTGATCGAGGTTAACTCAAACGTTGACTTCAAGAATACGTATAGGGTCACTGGTTTTGATATGGGCGAGGCTATAATAGAATACGCCCTAACGCTGGCGAAACGTTGAGGTCCTTAAATAGGGTTCTCGTGTGCGGGCTGGGTGGTGAAGAGGAGTGGCCTTGAACAAGGGCGACATAGTGGTCATAGATTATACGTTGAAACTGGCGGACACTGGGGAGGTAATTAGTACTACATTAGAAGAGGAGGCAAAGAAGGCCGGCATTTACAAGGAAGGCGAGAAGTACGAACCAGCAATAGTGGTTATTGGGGAGGGAAGCCTGCTTCCCGGGCTCGAAGAAGCAATTGTGGAGATGAAGGAGGGCGAAGGAAAGGAGATAGAGATACCCCCCGCAAAGGCTTATGGCGAGAGGGACCCAACGAAGGTTAAAGTATACAGTTTGAGGGAGTTTAGGAAGGCTGGCGTGAAGAACGTCTATCCGGGTATGGTTGTTAGGGTAGGCAACGAACTGGGCATAGTCAGAAGCGTAGACGGGGGGAGGGTGAGAGTAGATTTCAACAACCCTTATGCTGGGAGGACCGTCAAGGCTTGGGTCAAGCTAGTAAAGGTAGTAAAGGAGAACAAGGAAAAGGTAGAGTACTTGGTCAAGAGAAGGTTGCCCGAGGCCGAGGTGAAGTATGAGGATGGGATAGCGACAATAACCTTACCGCTTAAGTACATATTGGCTGACAACATTCAAGCAGTGAAGGTGGTCCTAGCGGACGAGATATTTAAATGGGTGCCCGAGGTTAGAGAAGTCAAGTTTGTAGAACCAATAAAGAGGCCTGAGGAACGGCAGCAGTAGGCGCACGACGTTGCGCAGAGCCCAGGGCCACCCTATCCTCCTTTTTGAGGTTCAAAAACTCCTCCTCGGTGTTTCAACGCGTATCTCGACCGGGGCACCTAGTATCTCTTTTAAGATCTTTTCTACTTGTTCTTTTGGTATTGCAAGCCTCCTCAAGGAACCTCTCACGTTGACCACGTACTTTTGTGTGCCGTCGGGCAACCATACGATGTTTATTCCCTTCACCGTCAACGGGATCAGCAGCTGAGACACTAGCTGGCGCGGATCTTCATCGCTCTTCAGCAACACCCTTATTCTATAATCGCGGCCTAGCTCCTTCACTAACGCTTGTCTGATCTTCTTGGCGAGTTCGTTTGTCGCTTTATCGACCTTTATTACAACTATCAGAGTATTGTCCACTTGGTACGTTCTTTCGTACGTAGCGCTCCTTAGCTCCTTTATCTCGTTCTCTAAGTTTAATAGTACTCTCATTATATCTACTTCTATAGGCTTGACTATCCCCTCGTCGACTTTCCTCTGACAGCTCGGGCAGAGGACGCCGGTCTTGACGCATATTACATCCAAAGGTATCCTCACTATCGTCATCACCTCGTCATTTTCTTCAGGTGCTGGTGGAGGGAGACGGAATAAAAGGATTTTATTTTGGGTGACGACAGCCACTGCATTGTAGTTATTACAGTTAACGAGGGACAGATAAGTGCTAAATTAATAATCCCTAGTCTACTCCTAAGCCCGTGGAGCCGGGGTGCCCGAGCGGCCTAAGGGGTCGGGCTGCAGTGGAACGTTGGCCACCGCCCGTTGGACACCCGATCTATCCCGGGTTCGAATCCCGGCCCCGGCTCCATTCCTTCTTGACACCTTCAATCCAGCGACGGTGATCGGAGTTGAGGATTTTAATAGTCAGCGACGTCCACTGTGAGGAAAATGATAACGTAAAGAAGTATCTCGAAATATACAAGAGGACGCGTCCAGACTTGGTCTTGGGTGCCGGCGACTGGGGCGACTGTGGCGACTACAGCTTCCTTAGAGGACAGAAGGTCATTACTGTTTACGGAAATCACGACAAAATTGCCGAGTTAGAGAAATACGCGAAAATCTTAGACGGCGAGACGGTAGACCTCGGCGGCCTCAAGGTGGGCGGCATCAGCGGCATAGTAAGCCCTAAGGGTACCCCTTCGAAGTCAAGCACGCCCAGGAAAAAGCCGGAGGAATTCATTGAGAAGGCCACAAAAATAAAAGGAGTAGACCTGATGGTCATTCATGAAGCGCCTTACATACCTATGGTATTCGGAAGGATGTGGAAGTCCGTAGGGCCGCTAACGGCCCTCACGGTAGTCCAGATAGTACGGCCCAAAGTCTTGATAGCTGGCCACTTACATAAGGCCCCTTCTCTTCACGCTAAGCTAAATCAATGTCACGTGCTCCATATAGATACGAGCGATGGCGGTTATGTCGTGTTCGACACCGACACGATGATAATGGAAGGTTTCGTCGACGACATAAGGACGTTTAAGGTTAAAATTGAGGAGCTCACAAAACAAGACGTCATTATTTAAAAATCGAGCTGTTTAAGAGTGTGTGGAACGAACCATATCGGTATGAGGGAGGGATCATGGTAAAATATATCATCAAAGCTCTTGTTGAAGTTGAAGGCCCCGTCGACGAACACGATATTATAGGTGCTATATTCGGTCAGACCGAAGGACTCTTAGATGATTTCGAGTTAAGAGAGCTACAAGAGAAAGGACGGATCGGTCGCATATACGTCAAACTTCAGAAAAGGGGAAACAAGGTAGTAGGAGAGATCTACGTACCTTCCAACCTAGACCGAGTAGAGACGGCGCTCGTGGCTGCTATGCTGGAGTCCGTCGACAAGGTTGGACCTTATCCAGCCCGTATAAGCGTAGTTGAGATTATAGACGTACGTGCCGAAAAGATAAAGAAGATAATAGAGAGGGCCAAGGAGATATTGAAGAAATGGAGTCAAGAAAAGAGCATAGATATAAGGGAAATCTTAAAAGAAATAAGCGAAACTACGAAGAAGTCGCAGCTAATAGAGTACGGACCGGAGAAGCTCCCCGCAGGCCCCGGCATCGATCGCTCTGATACTATAATAATAGTTGAAGGGAGGGCTGACGTGCTAAACCTCCTTAGGTACGGTTATGATAATGTGATCGCCTTGGGCGGAGCGACCGCAAAAGTCCCTGAGACAATAAAGAAGCTAGCTAAAGAGAAGATAGCGATAGCTTTTGTGGACGGAGACAGAGGAGGAATAATGGTCTTGAAGAACCTCTTATCACAAGCGGACGTCGATTATGTGGCCAGAGCCCCTCCAGGAAAAGAGGTGGAGGACTTGACAGCCAAGGAAATAGCCAAATCGTTGAGCAACTTAGTACCGGCGAGCAAAGTGAAGGAAGAACTCCTAAAGACAGAGCAGTTGCAAAAAGAGGAATCTAAAGAGATTATGATTATAGAGAAAGCAAAAAAGGTCGGAGCCGAAGAGGCGGTAACCAGAGAGGAGGCCTCTGAGAGGGGTGAGGAGATGGAAAGGAAGGCTAAGAAAGCCGAAGAGCAGACGGCCGTCGTTGAGAGGGCTGTAAAAGAGGAGACCGAACAAGAGGCGAAGGCCGAGGGCGTTGAGAAGGTAGAGGAAAAGGTCAAGGAGTATGTAATGTTCATCCCCGACAACGTATTCGAGAAGGCGAAAGAGATAACCGGAACGTTGAAATCGGTTCTCTACGATTCACAGTGGAACATGATAGCGGAGGTGCCCGCGAAGGACGTGGTGAGTGCTATTGAAGAGAAAGGAGCCTACGCAGTGCTCCACGACGGAGTCATAACGCAGAGGATGTTAGACGTCATGAGCATCAAAGGAGGTAGGCTGATACTGGGAAGGAGGGTAGCTAGGGTTAGCAAGAGACCCAAGGGAGTCTTCGTGGTCCTCTTGGGTTAAAGCTCTCACTTGCTTATGAATCTCCAGAGGCCATCCTTTTTCCCTTTTAGTCTTGCCTCAGTGATCCCGAAGTATCCCAGTATCCTCATAGCTGCTGGCACTACTTGGTGGTCAATATAATAGTTGTAGTCTATCATCTCCTTTTTAACCAAGAACCAAGGCCACGATCTGCCGGAAAGCTTCCCTACACCCTTTACTATTACGTATCCCACCTTATCACCTTTCCTAACTTCGTAGCCCCTTTCTATGGCCCTCTTGGCCGCGACAACGTGTGGAAGTTCCGACTTATAATCTTCTAGGGACTTCTCCAAGGTCTTCCAGATCACTAACTTCTCTATCGGCACTTCACCTCTCTTCAACCTCTCTATTACTAAATTAACGTATTCAACTGCTTTGTTTATATCACCTTCTTTTAGCACAATCTCGATAATTTTCTCTTGAACTTCCTTGGCGACTTCTGCCCAGTCTCCTCTAACGGCTTCGAAGCCCACTACGTCTATTCGCCCGTCCTCCAAGATACCTGCATATCTCTTCTTTGCCTCGGTAAAGAAGAGTTTTTTATATACCTTATCTATCTTTATTTCGAAGCCCAGCTCTTTTTCTATTCTATATATCAACTTCTTGACCTTTTCTTTGTCATATACTACGAACAGGCTGTCAGTGTCCCCGTAGATTACCTTGAGCCCGAGCTCACGAGCCATTTGAATAGCTTTCAGAATCAAGTCTCTCCCCCATGAGGTGACTGCTTCTGCACACTCTCTGCAGTACCACCTGGCATGAGGCCACCCCATGTAGCCGTAGTGAGCGTTGGCGAGTACCTTTACGGCTTTCTGTCTCTCGTCCAGAAGCTTGTACAAAGGGTCGTCCGGACTTAATGACTTCATCCTTTCCTTAATTTCTTTCCTCAAATTTATTAGAGTTACTAAGGATTTTTTGAAGAACGCGTCCGGTTTTTTCTTAAACATATAACCGGCTGGCGAGACGTATACCTCTTCCGGCGACACCTTTTCTCCCGGCTTGACTAAGGTGTCAGGACCTACGTTGTACTTTATCATTATGTTAGGGTACATGGACGAGAAGTCTAGGACTGCAACGTTCTCGTGGACGCCCTTGAGCGGGCGCAGTACTATGGCCCCTCTGTAGCTGGCGGCCCTCCTTTCTACTCTGTTAGGGATGAGTTCGTCCATAACATAGGCTATTCTCATCAAATACCATTCTACTCTATAACCTACAGATGCTGCCATGACTTGGTCCAACGGAAGGCCAGTTAGGTAGCTCAACTGTTCTCCGAAGGGAATGAATAGGTTAGCCAACAACAAGGTGCTGAGAGCGTCAGCCTCGTTGTATTTTCTCAAAGTCTCTCTCTTGTTAGGGTCTTCCCAGTACTTGTATATTAAGTGGTGTGGGATTATAGGTCTTTCTTCCTTCTTTACGACATTAAAGTAATCAGATATATTTTCTAAGCTCTTTACCTTAACCTCGTACACTTCCTTGGCGAAGTCGTATATATCCACGTTAAGGCGTCCTGGGACTGAGACGTGGCCGTAAGCGCCGGTCGTGGGTACGACACCAACCTTCCTTCCGACGTCCAAGCGTATCCCGACGACTTTGCTCCTCTCGATCAAGTACGGCCAATCGAAGTTGTTGCTGTTGTAACCGACAATTATGTCTGGGTCGCGCTCCAGTACCTCCTTCTTGAACCAGTTAATTAAGTCCTTGTCGTTCTTATCCTGTGCGAGCTTAGAAACCACCGAACCTTCAGAGGCCAGCGCAATAGAGATTATTGGGTCCCTATCAGGCCTCGGCGTCCCTGACTTGTTATACACTTCTATGTCAAATGCCATCGTCTTGAGCTTAGGTTTAGTATCCAAGTTTAGTGCCTTGGGTCCATTCACGACTTCGTAGACCGCTTCCACTCGATAGTTCTTCTCCGGACTTACTTCCTTTACCTCGAACTCGGCCCAACCACAAGGCCTCAAAGCAGTGTCTATTATGTATCTCATAGAGAATCTTATGTCAGCCTCTAGGACCTCCGAGACCCCTTCAAGTTTCTTGAGTTCCTCTCTGTACTCCCTTACGCTCTCCGGGACGACAGTGGTTATTCTTATTACATTTTTTTCTTCACCCACTAGCTTCTTTTTGACTACTTCGACCGATATTATTGGAGATTTAGGTTTGCTTACAAGAGTAATTCTTCTTTTGAGCTTTTCTATATCGACGCCCTCCCTCGGGAGTACATAGAAGTAAGGCCTAAACCTCTTATCTTTGAGCAATACTCTCCTTTCATTTTCATCTATCCCCCAAATCAATATCACAGGCTTGTTTCCTTCCAGCTCGTAGCTGACGTCGAGCACGTAGATCTTCAACACCCTTTCTACCACTCAAAATGGGTGAGGTTGAGGATTTACGTAGTATTAGTGGGCGGGAGGGGCGGCCACGAAGAGATCGGTGTGCTCACTTGGGTTGGGGTACTCACAGTTATGCTAAGGGGTAGTTGAGGCAAGCTCACGCTGGGCGGCGGGGGAAGACTAGTAGGTATTAACCCGTTATTTATGCTGGCGTTCAAGTACGTTCTCAATACTTTTAAGTACTCTATGTAGAGTTGGAAGTAAAGGCTCGTGACTTTGTCGTACTCATTTATTATTGTGTGGGTTGCGTCTCTGTACGCAGCAATCATCGATTGGTAAATGAGGAAGTATGCAAGAACGTTAAGTATTATCACAACTAGAACTATGCTGACGTATAACGTCGTCGGGTCCACGTCCAAGGCGGGTTGCCCGCGTCGCCGTGAAAACTCTTCTCAAAGAAGTTTTCCCGGGTCTTTGGAGTGGCCGTTCACGCACGAGCCATCCGTTTGGGAATTCCAGTCTTCGACGACAGAGTGGGAAACGTCAGTCTAGGCAGTCTCGAGGTGCTCGTGGGAGACAAGGACTCTCAAGTTCATTTGTTCAACTACTTAATAGCCAAAGCGTGGGTCGATAGGGGGGAGAGAGTAGCGTTCATAATAGATAAAGGCTTCGTAAACGTACACAGAATAGTGGCAGAGAGTTTCGGAATAGACACGCAAGGTCTCGAGGAATCGAACCTATGGAAGTACGAGGAGGTAGATAACAGCGACGACGTTATGACCAAGGCGTTTGAATTGATCGCTAACTTCGCGCTAGTGTTGGTGGACGCGACCTCGTGGTTCAATCCGGACACAACGCTTCTTCACCGGACCATGTCCACGCTTGTAAACAGCAACTCCATAATGGTCATAGCTTTAATTGCCGAAAGGACGAAGCCAGAAGTTCTAGGTATTCTCGAGGCCAACGCTGAATATGTCTTGAGGTTCGAGACTTATTGGGCAAATTTGAGGGTAGAAAGAATAATGAAGCTGGGCAAGAGCCGCCATCCTACAAGTCCCTTCGCGGCATACTACAGCGTGACTAGCGACGGGATAGAGATAGAGGAACTGAAGCGGCTTTGAAAAACCCCGTGGGGTAGTCCCGAGGGGGTTCTGGAGTGCCTTCCAAGAACATGGCTAGGATAAAGATGTGGAGTACGGACGTAAGGTCTATAGAGGAAGTTGCCAAGCAGATAAGGGAAATAGCGGAGCGCTCGGGCGTGGAGGTGAGGGGACCCATCCCCTTGCCAGTCAAGCGCCTTGAGGTATCTACCCTCCGCCTCCCCCACGGCGAGGGCACGAAGGTATTCGATCATTGGGAAATGAGGATTCACAAAAGGTTGATAGACGTGGAGCTGAACGACAGAGTGATGAGGAATATAATGAGGATACGAGTGCCCAGCAACGTATACATCGAAATTCAGATAAAAAAGGCGTAAGGGCGATGACAGCGCCGACATCGGAGGAGTGATGACTGAGAGCTCTCGCACGAGCCCTCTACGGGAGGAATGATGTGAAACCCCGGTACCGAAATCTGGTGTGGATCAACCCCGCATCTCTGACCCCAGGCGTTTTCTGATAACGCGACCGGCACCCGGCCAGACTCATGTGCCCTCAGTTTCAAGGCGCGTCACGCTCGTTTTCCCTCTTGGGCCGATGATCAGTACTCCCCAGGTCGAGGGGTGAGAGCAATTCCTTTACGTGAGGCCTCAGGGCTACAATGGGTCATCATTTGGACCCTTCAGTCCGCCCATCGTTCACCATCGGTTTGTGAGGAATTTGGCGCCGGGGGCGGGATTCGAACCCGCGCCCCCCGTTAGGGGGAGTGGCTCTCCAGGCCACCCCCTTGGGCCGCTCGGGCACCCCGGCGGGCTGACCTCCGTGAGGTTCCTTAAAAATTTAGACCGGTACGGGCGGCCTTAATTTTGCCTCACGGGCTAGCTTGATCATCACCCTCTCTAAGATTTCTTTTACTATAGGTGCTAACCTCCCTGAAATCACCACCCTCCTCACGACGCTTATTCCGTCGTTGGGGCCAAACGTTATGAAGCAAATAGGGTTATCCTTAGTCAAGAAGGGTTCATAGGGTTTAGTCTTTTTGCCAGCTATGTGAAGGACTGCGTACCAGCCGTGTCGGAGCGCCTCCTCTGCCATTTTTAATGAACGGCTACTCGAGGCGTCGCCGGCTACATATATCCTTTTACATCCCTTAGCCCTAAGATACTCGTCTACCACGTAAAACCCTCTCCTGTCCTTCTCGCCGCACGATATCTCAACGTTGGGGCCCCTAACGCCGGCGGCCCAGACCACCAAATCCGCTTCGTACTCCTTTCCGTCCTTCGTCACGACCTTTCTGTCCTTTATTTCAGATACCACGGCGTTTAGGTGATATTCGACCCCATGCTTTTTCAACAGTTTGGGAACGATCTTCCTCACCTTTTCGCACGGGAGCGTGGGCGAGATCGTCGACGCGGCCTCAAGCATGAACACCTTATAGTTGGCAATCCCGGCTTCTCTGACCCACACCAGCTCTCCCGCAGCCTCCAACCCTACCAGCCCAGTCCCCACGACGGCTATGGTGGCGTCGTTTCCTACCCTCTCCAGTTCTCTCCTCAGCGCGCGAGCATGTTCGACCCGGTATAGGGGGAAAGCCCCCTCTACGGGCACCCAAGCTGAGGCGCCGACTGCGACCACGGCGTAGTCTGCGGTTATGGTATCGCCGTCCTTCAGAACTATCTCAACCTTTTCATCACTCTCCTTCACTGCCTGGACGAAGGAGTTTACGTGTTCCCACCGGAACTTGGGAGTGACCTCAAGCCTCTCCGCTTCTCTCCTCCCGCTTAAGACCTTTGTCAAGGAGGGTAGGTACTCAAACTTTTCGGGCCCTATCTGGACTACCTCGAGGTCCAGCTTCTCGGCGGCATGGGCCGCGCTTAGCGCGGCGAAACCGTTTCCTACGATCGCTACCTTCATCGTCTATGTTCCGCGACGCCTCCTATTGTGGAGCCGGAATAAAGTTCATCCGTTTTAAAGTAGCTAAAGCTTTTTCAGTTTACAGAGAAAGAAACCCTCGGATTCGTGCAAGTGTGGCCAAAGGCGTCTGCAACTGTGAGCGAAGGGAAATTCCCACCCCAAGTACTCGCCTATCCCCGGAGAGCCGGCCTCTCCCCCGTTCACTATCTCAACATCATCCCTTCTCTCAAGTATTGAATCAATCACCAGTTCGTTTTCTTCAGGGGCGATAGAACACGTGGAATACACCAACTCGCCGCCCGGCTTTAAGGCGTCCAATGCCTTGTTGAGCAACGCTGTCTGAACTTTGTGCATGAGAGCTAGGTCCTCGGGTCCCCTGGACCTCTTACGCGAGGGGTCGCGCGCTATGACGCCCTCCCCCGTGCAAGGCGCGTCCAACAGAGCCTTGTTGAACGGGCCGTATCTCGGCGCGTTGTAGGCATCATCTATGATTACAATTGCATTTAATATTTCCATCCTCTCTAAGTTGCTCATCAAGGCCTTCGCGCGATCCCTCCTCTTTTCTATTAGTATCAGTTTTCCGCTGTTACCCATTAGCTGGGCCAAGTGCGTTGCCTTTCCTCCGGGGGCCGACGCTAGGTCCGCAACCGTCTCGCCGGGCTTGGGGTCTAGTACTAGAGGGGGTAATGTAGAGGCCTTATCTTGAATGTAAAACCAGCCGTCTAGGTGTTCGGGCGTCGAGGATATAGAGAACGGAGCTTTCAACACTTCGTACGCGTGAGAACACCAAGGGACTTGCCTCAAGACGAATCCTCTGCCCTCCAGCCTCTCTTTCAGCTTCTCGCAGCTCACCTTCAAGAAGTTACACCTTACGGCAATTGGCGGAGGGACCTCGAAAGCCTCGAGCAGCGGAAGGGGGTCGCCGAGTATTTCTCTATACCTTCTGATCATGTAAGGACGGTAACCGTATTTTCTAGCTAGCAACTTGTCCTCGGTTGTCACCTTCAAGTTCTTTAGTTTTCTCAGAACCTCTTGATGTCTCAAAATAAGCGGCCCGTCGGGCGTTTCCCCAGGATCGAGCTAATGTGGGTTGTTGTCGGTAACACTATAGCGGCGCGCTGCGTCGGCGGGCTCGTAGTGGACCCGGTCCAAGCGGATCCATACCCTCTCCGAAAAGCTAGGGTAGGCGGCGTAGATGTCCCAATGATTCCCACGTTGCTACCCCGGTGCCCCGAGCCCTTGGTGTGCGTGGAGGTCGAAGGCGACCCGACAGTTTTGAAAGACGGGTCTCACTACAAGGCTTGTGGAGGACTCCGTTGTCAACCGCCGTGGCCTTTGAGATGGAAAGATATGGAAAGGAGGTACCTTGTAAAAGAGATAAAATGGAAGGGTTCGGAGATTGACATAATACCGGGACGAATCAAGTGGTTAAAAGAGGGAAAGCTGAAGGTAGGGTGGAAGGAGATAGAGTTTGACAGACTGATTTGGACCGCGCCCTACCCCTACTTGGCCTCCCTACTAGGCTTAGCAGCGCCCAAGTGGAAGGAGGCCACAGTGGCCCTCTTCCTCTCCGAGGCTGAATGGAGCTTAGCGTATCATTTGGCCGACTCTAACCCCTTCTACGCGATATTGAGGGTCGGGGAGGTCACGTGGGCTCTGGGGCCTGGCTCGTTCGACGCCCTCAGCGCAGTGAAACACTTGGAAAGGAAAGGTCACTTGAAGTTGAAGGGCAAAGTAGTCAGTTACGTGGTGGACTACTACGCCCTCGAAGATTATGAACCCAAGCCTCCGAAGTGGGTGGAGCTTTTCGGCAGGACGGCCGAGTGGAGGGAGAAGTCGTTACTCGAGACGTTGTGTTAGAGGAGTTTGAGTCCTATTAAGATCATGAATACGCCGAAGGCGCGTTTTAGCGTCTTGCTCTTCAAGTCTTTCATTATGTGTGCACCTACCTTAGTACCAATTATGAGCCCCGGAATCCACGCTGCGGCCACGTCTAGCTTTGCGTAGCCGGCGAGGACCTTCGGTATCGCACTGGCGACCGTAATTAGTGGTAACGCGGTGACGCTCATGCCTATAGCGTACTTTATGTCTATACCTAGCAAGACCAATGTGGGGTTCAATAGTATACCACCACTCATGCCTACTAACGCCGCAAATATCCCCACAAAAAAGCCTATGACAAACAATTTCTTTATAGTGAACGACGAGTAACTGGTCTTCTTGGTAATATCTAGTAACATTAGAACGCCTATCAGAATGAATGACGCTCCCAGCACCGTTTTCATTGTCCCGATCCTACTGATGTAGAGGAAGAGCGCGTTACCAATTGAGGTTCCCAGCATTCCACCGACACCTATCCAGACCCCCTCCTTTCTGAGCGTTCCTTGCTTCCAGTGGAAGAAGGCCGAGAGTAAGGTGCTAGCAACTATTATCACCGAGTTCGTCGCTACAGCTTCGGGAGGCCTTAGTCTCAATAGGAAGATCATGACTGGAATAGACAAGACTCCTCCTCCAACACCGAAGAGCGATGCTATGATCCCTGTCAAAATGCTAATTAAGAGCGACATAATAATCACTTTGGTTTACACCGGTGTCCGGTGGGTTAGTGGAGTAATAAGCCTCGGTCCCGGGATAGGCGGTCATCCCTCCTTAAGGGGCGGGACGTCCTCATCGGCGAGAGCTGTTTTTAATTCCCGGGCAAGCCCGCTTTGGGGACTGAAAGAATGACGAAAAAGTACTTGGTTCAGCACGCTCTGGGAGCGTTCCTGCTCGACGCGCAAGGGAACGTCGAGAGGTACGAGTTGAATACGAAAGACGTTGACGAAGCTGCTGAACAAGCGCTGATAATGGAGGGTTGGGTCAAGGGGATGAAAGAGGGCGAGGAGAAACGCGCCGGACTAGCAACTCCGGCAAAGAAGCTATTGGAGAACTTAAAGAATGAGAACTTTGAAGGCATCTTGGTCTTCGAGACGGACTCCGAGTCGAGAGAGGCAGCAAAACTAGGGTTCGAGGTGGCGGTCGAGCCTGCAAACGAGCCGGCACGCGCGCTGCGCTCAAGGGTGGCGAGCTTTGCCGTCAAGTACGGCTTCGTCGACAGCGAGGAAGAGTTCTACGAGTGGTTGAGAAGAGTTGACATAGAGGTGGTCAGGAGAAAGCTGAGGAGCGTGGCCCAAAAGAGAGACCTATTGGCGGCCCAAGCAGTTAGGAGCATAGATGACATAGACAAGGTGGTAAACTTAATGGTCGCTAGGCTAAGGGAGTGGTATTCTTTGCACTTCCCGGAGCTGGATAAGTTAGTTAAGGACCACGAAGCCTTCGTGAAAATAGTTGCCGAACTAGGTGGAAGGGATAACATAACTAAGGAGAGATTGCTAGAATTGGGATTTAGCGAGAACTTGGCTGAGAAGATAGCCGAGGCGGCCAAGAGGAGTACGGGCGCTGATTTGACCGAGACCGACATAGAACAGCTACAGAAACTCGCTTCGATAATAACGAGCCTATATAACTTGAGGAGAGACTTGGTTGATTATATAAGCTACATTATGAAGGAAGTGGCCCCTAACGTGACGGCCCTAGTGGGGCCGGTGTTGGGAGCGAGGCTGATCTCTCTGGCCGGATCTTTGGAGAACCTCGCGAAGATGCCGGCTTCAACCATACAAGTTCTAGGAGCGGAGAAAGCGCTCTTCAGGGCATTAAGGACAGGGGGCAAGCCGCCCAAACACGGCGTGATCTTCCAATACCCGGACATCCACAGGAGCCCGAAGTGGCAGAGAGGCAAGATAGCTAGGGCTTTGGCGGCCAAGCTAGCGATAGCAGCTAGGACCGACTACTTCACCGGCAGAAACATAGGAGACAAGCTGAGAGAGGAACTAAGGGCCAGGATAGAGGAGATAAAGAGGGTGTACGCCAAACCTCCCAAGAAGACTGAGGAGGAGAAGAGGGCTCCCCCGGCCAAGAGGGGCAGGAGGAGGCCCAAGAAAGGCAGGAGAGCCCCCAGAAAGGGCGGCAGGAGGAAGTAGAACCTTTGTTAAGGAGGCTTAGGAATTGGAGAGAAGCTCGAGCCCCTCTGTTTTGTCACGTTTCCGAAGTTATTGATGAATTCGGGGAAGTAGTTTACTGGAAGGGGCCTTTCGACAAAGAGAGCTTAGCTCTATACAGCGTCTTCGGAATAGAGCCATCAAGAGCTCGTGCTAACTTGAACGTCGGCGAGCCCGTAGCAGTAGTGAGGGTGCCCACTCCCTACTCCAAGTTTAATGCCGTAAAGAACCTGATGAAAATAGAACACGATCCCGCGCTCGTCGTTAAGAAAGGTAATAGAATATTTATCGAGCCGGCCTTGAGGCACCCTAAGGGTTTTGCGTCCCTGAAGGAACCATTAAAGGTTGCTAAGGAAATGAGCTACGAAATCGGGAATCACGTAGTTCTCTTAAAGGAGGTTCCCACTCACTGTTGCTGGTTTGTGGCCCCCCTCGCTTGGACTGCCATCCCCTTCAACGACGCCGGGATCTTCCGCGGCGGCGTCCCGATAGGGACTAGCATTCCCCTCTTCCAACCTCTCGAGGGGTGTTGGGAATATGATGTAAAAATGGATGAGGAAGAAGGTGAAGGTTTTCCTCAAGATGTCCTAAGGCTAATTAAGGTGAAGATGAGCGATAGGGTTAAGATGAAATTAATACCGTTAAGGAGGATTATGATAGAAGTTTTCGGTAAACCCTAAACTACCACGGCCCACCTCTCGGGTTCTAGCTCCCACGCAGGATCCAAGAAGTCGGGGGCCCATGCGCCGACCCTTTTATTGAAGAAGGGCGAGCCGGCTCGGGTGAATATGCTGACAACCCTCTTTTTGTGAAAGAACTTGACGCCGTCGACCGGCGTGTGACCCCTTACCACATAACTTACTTCGAGCGCCTCCAACAGATAACGCGTGGCTCCAGGGCCCCAGAGGAAACCCCTCCCCCTTGGCGAGGGGGCCCAACAAGCCTCCGGCCCGTCCTCCCAGCCGCAGACATTCGCTGGGTCGTTCCACAGTATTTCTTCCACGACTTCCCTCTGAGGTTCGCCGAAGACACAGTCGAGGCCTTTGCACCCTCTGCGAAGGAGGACTGTGGCCGGCCCTCCGTGGTAAGCCACCACGGCTCCGTCGATCACCAGCGCTAAGGGCAGAGCTTCGAACACTGACCTAGCTGCCCTCAACACTTCTCTCCAACGTTTGAACCTCCTAGCGAGGTGTTGAGGGAAATCGTGAGGCAAGGGTTCCAGACCTTTGTAGGGCTCGTGGTTCCCTCTTAAGACGAACACTTCTGAGGGCCTTTTGGCCTTGAGTGATAAAACCAACAACAACGTTTCTAGTTGTTTAGGCCCCCTGTCTACGTAGTTGCCGAGGAAAACCAATTTGTAGTTTCCAAGGACTTCTTTTAGACCCAAGACGTTCCAAACATCGTAGACGCTCACCAAGTCCCCAAATAGGTCCCCGTGGAAAACGGTCCTGGCGTCCGGCTGCGTCACCACGAAGGGCCACTCTCCCCTGAAGTACTTCTTAGCTTCTTCCAACATCTCGGCTACTTCGTCTTCATCCAAGGCCTCGACGGCTTCAGCAAAGGCCCCTAGGTCCTCTACTGGCATGTCCTCTAGCTTCAAGTTCCACCACACTCCGAGGGTCCCATCGCGGTAATTTCTTCATCGCGTGTGCTCGAGGGGGGCAAGTCTTTGTCATCCCCCGATCTTCCGCTCTTGCATATTTAATTCTTTTGATGGTAGGAAGCGCGCGGCCGACGGAGGGTAGGGGGCACAGCTAAAGGGGGTTTTCCAATATAGCTGTACCCATCCTGGGAAGATCTTGACCTTTATCTTGTGCCAGCCTTCGGTGAGCCTCAGTTTGCCGAAGTAACTGGCGTGTACGAAGTCTTGCATAACTTCTATCCTCTTGGTTGGTTTCAAAGTGACATTATCTATCTCTATCTCCAAGACTGCGGGTGAGCCGTAGAGCTCGTAAGTACCGTCTACGCCAACGTAGATGTAACCCTCTAGCCACGTTATGTTTTTTATGCCGTACTTAGGTACGTAATCGTACAAGCTTGGGACGAGCTTCCCGTCTTTAGTGGCCAAGCCGTACTTCACTTTGAAGAGGTTCGATCCGCTGCTGCCTCTCCCTCCATCCTTCCCAACAATTGCGAATGTCCCGTTCGCCAACCAAATTACCTTCATACCACTTAGGATGGACTTGAGTCTAGCTAGTTTGGTTTGGTTCATAATAAATACGTATCCCGCGTCTTTGACCATTATTGCCTTCTCTACTACTTCATCCCAAATATACTTGGGGATATCCATAGTTCTTACTGTTCCATACATGTTTACAAAAACGTGCGCTCTGAGCCAAGTAGCTAAGATCACTGCAATCCTTTGCGGCGTCAGACGGCTGTTCCAATACCAATCCTTCATGGCCATGTTGCCCGTATGTAAGGGTTCATATTTACATGAGAAAATACTCATTAACGTATCGGGCACACTGACCCTCTCACCGGGTTTCAAGTATTTGGATGCGACGTCGTATAACTCCAACGCTTTCCAGAAGCAGTGTAAGTAGTTCGGAGCTATCGGCCTGTAGGTGGTTAACGAGGTCCAAGGGTAAATCGGGTAGGGCGCTGGTTCTCCTCCAGATGAATAATAGTAATAATACTCATATATCATGGCCCAATAAGCAAGGGGGTCGGCGACGACGGCTAAGATTAGTACTAGGGCTAACTGGGCCCCCCACACGCCGGCGCGCAAGCGACCTTTGAGCTTAGATGTATTCAAGATTGCTGCTATGACCATCATTGTTATTAAGAACACTGGGTATTGAAATCCATACCAGAACTTGAACTTATACCACGAAGTAGTGAACAAAAAGTTAAGGAAGTCCGGGAGCCAGAGTAGGACATTGACGTTCGGGATAAGTGAGGGGAATACGCTCAATAGCGTGACTATCAAGAACTGGACCTTCACGTAGTTAAACCTAGCTGAAGGTTTCTCGAAGAAAATATTCCACCTGTCGAACTGAAAGTTAACTAATCTTAGCTTGAGGATTAGGAGGAGTAACAGCGGTGCAACGACTAAAATGAGAACGACAAAAAGTCTCTCGGTCTTATGCTTTACTTTCTTGGTTGCAGTCCTCCATATCATTACGCCTAATAAGGGAAACGCCGCGGTCTCTTTAAAGAGAACAGCGGATATCATTAGAAAATAGCCCTTGAGAATAGACTTATTGGTAACCAAGTACTTAGCTCCGAGAGCCACCAAGGGAAGGGCGTAGGCCTCTGGGTGTATGTCGAAACTTACTATGCCGTGCATCGCTGGATGAAACGCGTATGCCAGGGACGCGACGAATGCCAGTTTCCAACTACCTAGGACCTCTCTAGCTAAGGAGTAGATCGCGTATGTCGCTAGCCCCAATCCCACGCCCTGGAGGAACGCCAACGTGGCTACGAACAGCCAGCACGGCATTACTGCGCACAGCGGTTTGAACAACAAGAGAGCGTAAGAGAAATGGACTTTCAATACTCCTTTATGGCTAGGGTATTGACATATCGTTAGGATAGATGTTGGGGCGTCGCCGTAGAATCTGAGGTCCAAGAACCTTAATACAGAATAGCTCCCAAACAACGTAGAGATGATTACAATATACATCGGTAAGGCGAACCTACGCAATTCCATTACTTTACACCTCGTCGAGGTCAGGGTATACTATAGGATAGATTATTCCTTTCAGCTTCCTCAAGCTCTCGAGGAGGGCGGTGCCCCCTCTCTTGGCGTCAATGAGGATTAGGGCGTATTTACCTTTCATCATTATACACGCAGAGGCCGAACCGTCAAGGCCCTCTAAAGTCATAGCCAGCTTTCCTGCTTCGCTCGAAGGGATTATTGCTAAAAATATAGCTGCCTTAGACGGATCATTTAGGGCTTCCAAGTAGTTGATGAATGTTGATACTGCCATTTCTATAACTTTTGACCTAGACACGTTCAACTTTTCGGCTACCTTGTCAAGACGCTCAACCAACCCCTTCGGTATGGCTAC
Source organism: Ignicoccus sp. (assembly GCF_056435145.1). NCBI lineage: Archaea > Thermoproteati > Thermoproteota > Thermoprotei > Desulfurococcales > Desulfurococcaceae > Ignicoccus > Ignicoccus sp. The sequence goes on along the minus strand of NZ_JBWNMZ010000005.1, from coordinate 97,115 downwards.
GCCGAACCTCACGTTGGTCATTAGATCCCCGAAAGGGGGAATTCCAAGTTCGGATTTAAATCATTAAATAGTCTCACTGCACTTCTAGTATCCACCAAGATATGACCAACGCTGAGAACAATACCGTTAAAACGTTCGTCCACTTTGCGAGTTGAGGAAAATTGAGGACGTACGCCAAGAAATTACCGACTTGCGATATTATTCCTATAGCTGATAACAAAAGGATAGCTGCCACTGTCACACGGATCGATTTAGTCATTTAGATCACCCAGCTCCTTTAGGAGTTTTCTCACGGTCTCGGCTACCACCTTCCCGTCAACCTTGCCCCTCAGCTCAGCCATGACCTTTCCCATGACTAAGCCGAAACTTCTCTCCGTACCTCTTCTCTTTATTTCATCTAAGTTTTGCTCGATTATCTTCTTGACAACCTCCTCTACGTTAACTTCGTGCGTCGCGGCAAACTCCTTCAGAGCGTCTTTAACGCTCGCTCCGCCGGCGACCTTGCGGAGGACTTCCGGAACAGCCTCCTTAGCTATCCTTCCCTCAGCTACGCTGTCTAACGTCGTCTCTATCGCTTCGTCGGATATCTTATCAACGTCGAAACCCTCTCTTTCCAATTCCCTTAGAGTGTCGACAACGGTCCTCGCTACTAGGTTGGCGCTCAGTCTGCCGTGGTACTTTTTGATTAGCTTGTAAGCCAAGTCGAAGCGCTCGCTAGATATGATTTTTTCTGCCATGTCCTTCGAAAGCTTGTAAGTAGTGATTAATTCTTGAATTAACTCTAGAGGGTTCTTCGGTTTTAGCTTCTCTGCCTTGGCCAGCATTTCTTCGGTTACAATTATTGGAGGTACGTCGGTTTCGGGATACATCCTGGCGGAGCCGGGCCTAGGCCTCAAGAACTTGGTCGTCCCGTCAGGGTTCGCGGCTCTGGTCTCCTCCGGAACTCCCTTGAGAGCGAAGGCCGCCCTCTCTTTGACAGCTTCTAAGGCTTTCTTGGCGTCCGGCGGCGGGGCTATTACCATCACGAACGCGTCTTCTTCGCCACATTCCAGCTCGCTTCTCAAGTCCTCGACCTCTTCTTCGGAAATCCCGTACCCAGGGAGTTCGTCGCTGTGGATTATCCCCCCCACGCCGGCCCAGAACCTAGCGTAGTCAGCAAGTTCTGTACCGAACCTCCGATTAGGCTGTACTTCCCTCCCGAGGATGCCTCTGAACTTGGGGAGCTTGACTGCATACACTCTGTTGCCCTTGGATAATGACTTCCTAACTAGCTTACTTTGGGTGTTCCTAAATATCTCTGTCACATCTTTTATAGGTTGGGAGACGATGTCCTCTTCCTTCACCTCCTTCTTCTTTAATTCATCCTTTATTTCGAGCAGCTTAAGTTGCCTGATCACCTCGTATTCTACTACCTTGTCGATTATCTGAAGTCTCTGAACCCCCTTTATTTCAGTCTTGGCGCCTCCCTTAATGGAGACGTTCAAATCTTGCCTTATAGTGCCTAACCCTCTCTTCACTTTTCCCGTGAGCCTCAACATTTGACCTATCCTAAGTGCAACCTTCTTAGCCTCTTGGGGAGAGGTTATCGAAGGTTCAGTAGCTATTTCTATTAGTGGTATCCCCAAGCGGTCTAGGTTGAAGATCGTAATCCTCTCCTTTTCTTCCACCTTCCTTGCGGCGTCCTCTTCTACACATATAGTTTCTATTCCAATCCTTTTATCCTTTAGGTCAAGCTCTCCCCCGAGCGCGACTAGCATGGTCCTTTGGAAACCGGAGGTGTTAGAACCATCTATAACCATTTTTCTCATCACATGGATTTCATCAACTATCTTCGAGTTGAATGATTTTGCAATGGCCAAGGCTATTATTATCGAGTCTCGGTCGGCCTCGTGAGGAGGTTCCTCGTCTGCTTCGACCAAGCAAGAGTGTCCTGTTGGCGCCTTGTATACGTAAGTTCTGCCCTTCTTCCACTCGAAGAGGGCAGCTACGTCTACCTCGCCCAGCTCGCTCCTCACCGGCCTTAGTCTCCTCTCTATTACGTCGAAGTCTTCATCTTCCTCTGCTAGTTCAGGTTTGCAGTGGCAGAAAAGCTTTCTTTCGGTTTTTAGTTGTTGGTGTATCTCGAGGCCGACTCTCAACCCCAGCTCCTCGTAGTTCAGATTCAAGTAGACCCCTCCTCGAGGCCAGATGTCGGGATATAAGGCATGTTACGCTCCCCCGTCTCGACTCTCGTAGTTAGCTTTATGGAATAGCACTAGGGGATGAGCGAGAACTTCCGGCGGTGAGCGATGAGCGGCTCTGCCAGCAGCGACCCCCTTTAAACGTCAAGACGTTTTCAGTTAACGGATGTCGGGTTGATATACGCGCGTTACCCCTTCGTCGGCAGCGTCTCTAAGCTCTCAAAGAGGATATTCGGGATTGAAATGGACGTGGAGGAGCTGTTGGAGTTATACCCAAATTCGATCAAAGTTGCCAAATCCATGATTGAAGGTGAAGACCTCAGCAGTGGGGTTAACTGTGACGACTTGTGTGCGGTGTTAGCCTATAGAATAGCTCTGGTCTTGGTGGCGGCTACAAGAAGCAGTTGGTTGAAGAACACTTTTGCTGTAAACGTGGCCAAGCGGGCCAGCGAGTCCTTCAAGAAAGAGAGTATAGAAATAGTTGTAGGGGTTATGAAGGCATGCGGCTTTTGGGCAGAAGTTTTGGAGGAGCCGTTGAGGGTTCCTTTGAGGCGTCACAGGAGTGTGGTGTACTCTGAGGAGTACCCAGCCAGAGTGACCTTGAATGATTATGTTAAGTTAGCAAAGAGGTTCCTCAGCGATCCTTCTTGGAAAGTTGTCAACAAAGCCTTGTTGGGAGGTTTTGTATACCTAAAGGAGGACGAGCTGCGGAGACTCGCTGAAGAGGCCGTCGTAATCAAAGTTCTGGAAGATTTAAAGGAGGTTGGCGACGTCGACCCTCAAGCTTTACCCGAAAAGTTCAAGGACGTTTTTGAAAGTATTAGAAAGAAATATACGGCAAAGGGTACTGGCACCCATATAAAGATAAAGGGGTTTGAACCGAAGGCCCTCCCCCCGTGCGTCCGCTTGATATACGAGAGGGCCCTCCAAGGGGACAACCTATCCCATCAAGAGAGGTTTACCTTAGCCACGTTCCTATTAAACGTAGGTAAGGACGTGGATGAGGTCTTAGAGGTTTTTAAAAATATGCCCGATTATAACGAGCGTATAGCGCGTTATCAAATAGAACACTTAGCTGGCCTCAGGGGTTCTCACAAGAAGTATTCTCCACCTTCGTGTAAGACTCTTGTGTCGTGGGGCCTTTGTCCGGGAAAAGAGGAGTGTAAGGGGGACCACCCGCTTAGGGAGTACTGGAGGAGACTCCGCAAGCTCACCAAGGCTCCTTCTCGGGAATCATGACCTTAATACCCAAGGTTTCGACTAACTCTTTGAACCTCAGTGCATCATCTTTCGAACCCACTATAGTTCCCCAGTGCATGGGTACGGCCAGTTGTACTCCTTTTATTAGTTTTAAAGCCTCTACTGCCTCTTCCGCGGTCATTACGTACACCCCCGAAACGGGTAACATGACGACGTCGGCCGAAACCTCGGCCATTTCTGGGATAACGTCGGTATCGCCTGCATGGTAGAAGGTCACGTCCCCCAATTCGAAGACGTAGCCCACCCTCCCGTCCTCCTTGGGGTGAAACACTATTCCAGGCGCTCTGAACTTGTTTACGTTGTACGCCGGGACGGTACGGAACTTAATTCCCGCGACCTCCCCCTCTTCGAACGGTCTCACGAAAACCTTCTCGTTGGGAAACATGGACAAGCACTCTTCGGCTATCGGCGGTGCGACTATTACGGTCTCGGGAGATATTATCTGAGCTATATCCTTGGGAGAGCAGTGGTCGAAGTGCTCGTGCGTGATAAATAATACGTCTGCCTTTTGGTTGCTAGTAACAATAATCTCGAAGGGGTCGAGAGCGACGAGCGTTCTGCCGTCTGTGAACTTGAAGCCGTCGTGGCCCAGCCACGAGACTCTGACTCCCTCTACGTATATCATCGCGTCCACTCGACGCCTAAACGTTCTTAAGAGGTAATTTGTAGGGGGCTCACTTGCCCCCCTCCTTCGGGATTATACATATGAAGCGAAGAACGTCGGTTCCCGTGTTCTTATAGTAGTGCTTGGAGCAAGGAGGAATATAGACGACCGTTCCAGCTTCCACTTCGTACTCCTTTCCGTCTATCTTTATTGTTCCTCTACCACTTAGTACGAATATTTCGTGCTCCCACGGGTGGGAGTGTTCGAAGATCTCCCCTCCGGGCTCTACTTCAAATATTCTCAGGTAGAACGTAGGAGCTTCTCCGGGCCCGATAATCCAACGTATAGTAGTCTTAGTAGCTACCTCCGCCGGAACTTCCTTGGCTTCGACCTCGTCCCACTTCACCACTTTCGGCTTACAGACCAAGGCCTCCCTCACGTTTTTACGAGCCTGGGTTAAAGCTGGACTTGGAGCCCCGCCGTTCCCGGCGACGGCTGGGAGGCCTTAACGCCCGCTATAAGCGGGCGGATGGGCAACCCGCCTCCACGGCGGGGTACACAACACTTTCGGCACTCGCTGGTCAACTATAAACCTTGTGCGCTCTACGAAGACGACGGTAGCAGTGATGGAATGTGGCCCTCTACCCAAGAGAGCGCCAAGCATAACGGGTAAGGACGTCTCTGAGTTGCTTAAGGAACTGTGGGGCGCCGGGGTCAAGATTAGAGAAGAGGTAGAGAACGTAGTGAGGTCGTTCTTAAATATGGTGGCCAACGCCGAGGAGACCGTTTCCATGTTCGTTATAGGCGAGTGGGGAGAAGGAAAGACGAGCGTATTTGACGGTTATATGAAGGCGTTGAAGCCCCCAAACGTCGTACTAATGGAGACAAGCGTGAAGAGGGTAGTATCTACCATTAGAGAGATGAAACATCGACCAGGGCAGTCCTCGGCGGCTACCTTCCTAGCGGCGTTGTTACACTCGTTGGCGATGGAGTATATGGAGAGAGGCGAGAAGTTGATAGAGCCATATGAAGGAGGTCCCGTCCACGAATACGCTAAGAAAGCTTTGGACGAGATGGTAGGCAAGTTCCCGGGGAAGAGGTTCGTCATATTCATAGATGAATTTGAGGAGATCGTGTCTCCTTCAAACAAAGACGTGGTTAAAGAAATAATAAACGGTTTGATAGAACTCATCAACGGTCAATTCGGGTACATGCAAGAGAAGTATCCCGGGATACTTCACTTGGTCGTTGCGATGACTCCTTATGCCTATCACAAGGCTTTAAGCTTGGCAGATATAGACGAGAGCTTGAAGGGGAGGGCTGAGAGGAGGCTCCACTTCAAGTTGGAGCTCCGGTCGCTCACGAGGAGCGAAGCCTATAAATTGGTCGGGTCCTTGTTCAGGTACTCATACGGGGAGGAGTTCTCACCAGTTCCTCCTCAATTTGTCAACACGATATTCACGGCTTCCCAAGGTAACCCGGGCGCCCTTACGAGCTTAACCAACTTCGTGATGAGTTCGTTGGTGAAGGACGGTTGTACCGTACCTTCTAAGAACCCAGAAGAGCTAGTTTCAATATTGTCCGGCGCCACAGTCTTCACGTACGTGGGCTCCAGCAAGGCTTTGGACAAGTTGTACTACGAAAAGGCTCTCCTTCCGTTAACTTATGGTGAAGAAGACAAGAGGAAGGTTTTGGCTGCCCTAGCGGCCTATTATTACCCGCTGTCCGAACGGGAGCTTGAAGAGCTCAGCGGCGTCGAGAGGGCCGTTGAAGCGCTGGAGGTCTTGGACCAGAGGGCCTCCCTAAGTTCGGAACCCCTGGTCTCGACCGTCTGGAGGACCTCTGACTACCAGAGGGCCTTCAATGTCCTCCGAAGGACGCTGAAAAGCTTGATTCCGGACATTGACGACGATACGTTAAAGATGTTAGTGGAAGAGCTCACCTACCCTAAAGGCCTCTGGAGCGAGGAGTACTACTTGGTCCTCCCCGGGGAAGGGGAGGAGCCCGTCTTAGAGGACGTTCTATCTAAGGAAAAGGCTGTGATAGACGCGAAGAAACTAGTCAACTTCTTAAAGCGAAAAATGGAAGAGGAAGGAATAACCTTCGAGAAAGCTTACGTGTTATCCCGCAAACACGCCCTAAACCTCTATCCGCCCCCCGCTGTGACAGCGGCGTCCTTCATAAAAGACCCCCAGCTCAGGGCAAAGGCTTGGAAGGAAGCACTAAACGCGCTCATTAAGGGAGACATAAACCTAGACAAGGTCTTCGCTGAAGTAATAATAAACTCGTTCAAGGGTACCATAGTTGGTAGGTCCGTAAGCGTGAGCCTGGGTGACGTACAACTAAGGATATATCCTAAGGTAGTTCTGTCCTTAGACGCTAAAACGTTGGAGGAGGTCGCTAAGGAGGCTAAGAGGGAGGGCGCACACCTGATAGTAATATCAACCAAACCTGAACTATACGAATCCATAAGGGATAAGGCCTCGTTACTCCCTGTGGACTCCGTAGTGCTGGAGGTCAGAGAAGCCAAGTTGGTTCAGATGGCTGTCTACGAGCTTTACGTGAGAAAGCCGGAGAGACGCGCCTTCGTGGATATGGAGAAGGCGGCGTTGACGTTAAAGCAAATAGGCGATGAAATAGGTATCCCGAAAGCAATAGAGAAATGGATAGAAAAGGCCCGTCGAGAAGGCGTGATAGTAGAGGACTTCAAGAGGCCTTCAGGGGCCAGCGAGGAGACTATTTCCGACGCTTATGTCTTCTACTTAGCATATCCAAAGGACGTACTAACTACCGAGGACGTGTTCGAGCACATAATAAAAACAGTTAGGAGGTTTACAGTCTACGGAAGGGGTTCACGAAGGAGGGCTCCCTTTTCCTCGGGTTTGGATATCGAGAACGTGAGGGGACTAAAGAGGTTTGAGGAGGACTTAATAAGTGCTGGGTTGTTAGAGAGGCTCGAGGACAACAAGCTCAGAATCAGAATAAGCAAGGTGGAGGAGAGGCTGCTGAAGTTGTTGAAGGAGAGAGGGGGCAAGGCGACTTGGAGAGAACTAGAGAGAGAATTCATAGTGGTGTCCCACAACAAGCGAATACTCTCAGACTTCTACTTAAAGATATTAGAGCGAAGGGGACTCGTGAAAGTAGAGAGAAGAGGAAACGACCCCTATTTCGTCACTTTGATTAACACGAAGTCTCTAGTAGAGGAGTTAGAGAACTGGTTGGAGAAGGTAAATGAACTCTGGAGTACCAACGGCGACGTTTGGAGGAGCTACGCTCACTTAGTAGTTTCGAAGAAGAAAGAAGACAATGTCATAGTTCTGGACGAGATCAAAGATTACATAACGAAGGGAGTCGTCTCGCTGAGGTCAGAGTCCTCTAAGGCTACTGTTGCCAGAAGGGCAGCTTTCTTGATTTCCCTCTCCCGTTACCTCGTGGAGACGTTGTACCCAGTCACCCACAAGGCGTGGAGGGAGGCCAACGAACTAATGGATGTAACTAGCAGTTCTGTGACCTCTACAATTTCCAAAATAAGGAACGTCTTGAGTAAAGCATCGGGAGAGGTCGGCGTTCCTGTGTTAGACGCGGAGGAGATGAAGGAGAGTGTGATGATAAAGAAGATGTTGCGCAAGATGGACGAGCTAGCGGACAAATACTTCACGCGCGATGAGTTGGAGAAACGCGTGGCCGAATTAAGGAAAGAGGGAGTACTGCCTGATAAGTTCTATTTTGAGCGCTTCTATGACCAGCGCGAATGGAAGAGGGCTTCTTATTTCAACGTCAAGTATTACATGCTGGAGAAACATGCCGAGGAGATAAAAAACGAACTGGAAAAGGTAAATATGTTAATCAAGGAGATAGATAATATGATATCGAAGATGGTAGAAGGAAGGAGGAAGGTGGAGGAAAAGTTGAAGGAGCTTTCACTAAGGAGCTATAACAGCGAGCTGGCTTCTAAGGCTTACGACCTGTTGTTGAGGCAAGTTATGATGCCTAAGGAGGTCTTGCCCGACGACCTAACCGTGGACTCGCTTGAGGAGTTACGTTTAACCTTGGATAAGGCTATATCTAGCGTCAGTATGACTGATCAGAAGATATTAAGCGTTATCGTGAAGCTGGGCGAAGTCGCGAGGGAAGAAGAAGAGCTGGAGAAGGAGTTCAGACGCCTCAAGAGCTGGTGCTCTTTCGCCTCCAAGTTCTATTCAAGCACGCCCTACTGGGAAGATTTCGAGGAGCTCTGTGAGGGGCTAAACTCGTTGAGGCTGGCCTACGAAAATATGAGTAAAGAGGTGAGGGAGCCAGCCTCCGTCAGCGAACTCAGTGCCGTGTTAGAAAACGTTAAGGATGAGCTAAGGAGGCTCAAGCGTGAAGCCGAAGGCTTGCTGGCTGAAATGAAAGAAATTCACGAGAAGGCAATGAATGAACTTGTAAAGAACTTAGATGAATTAACTAGGATAAGTAGAGTAGCCATTAAGCTAGGCCTAAACATAGAAGATATAAACAAGATGCTAAGCTCTATTAAGTTAAAGATGGAATCGGTAAAACCTCCGGGGGTTGTTGACAACAACACATATCAAATCCTTTACGACGCCCTTGAGAAGACGAGGACTTTGTTGACCATAAAGTTAAGGACGAAGATAAGCCAGAACGAGGAGAAGGTGCTAAGTATCTTGGAGAGGGGTAAATTAGACCTAGTTAAACTCATAGAAGAGGGCAAGAAGTTAAAGCTCAGGGAAGAGGAGGTCGTAGAGGCGCTCGTCCAACTCGCCGAGAAGGGGTTGGTAAGGGTCGTAGTTGAACTCTCTTAAGAGCTCTTCTACATCACCTTCGAACCTCTTAATTATCTCTACAAAATGGAACTTGGTGTATTTGTTAACCTCAATTAGCACTACGCCAGCCTTCGGCTGACCGTACAGCAAGGTCCACCCGTTCTCCGAGCTCAAGAGCGCCGGGATCGCTAAGAGGTCTTCCTCACCCTCAACCTTTACCCACGTAGAAGTTAGGGTTGCTTTCTTTACAACCTTGGCCGCGTCTAAGCATATCTGTCCGGGAGGGTTGAAGGCCTTTAGCACGCCGTTGGGAGCCTTTAGTTCTACCCATCGCGACCTCCTTGTCTTCCCGTCAAATATTGCTGTTCGGGGTACTAGTCCCAACTCCAAGCACCTTTTCGTAGTTACGTCTCCCACGGTTATCAGCGTCTTCCCCTTTAATAGTGCTGGTAAGAGGTGGTCGTTCCTTATCAGAGCTCCTCTAGGGGAAGCCAGGAGGGTCCTCAAGCCCCGGGGTAGTCTCACTCCCTTCCCACTTCTACAGCGTAACGCCCCGGCTCCTTGAGGTATTCCACCTTTCCTACCAGTTCTGAGTCCGTCTTGATTAATATTATCATTCCCTCCCAGTTCTCCGTTAAGTCCGTGGAACCGCACCTCGGACACCTCTCGACCTCTCCTCTCCTGGGCACTAGGAACCTACAATTCATACATGCTAAGAAAGGCTTTCTTCTCATCGTCTAACCTCCTCCGCGTCCTTAATTTTGCCCAGGTAGGGCCCTTTCATGCTCATACCTACCTTAAGGCCCCTCCTGGTGGATATCTGTACTATCCTAGCTCTGACGAGATCTCCTCTCTTTATGACGGTCTTTGTACTCACGCCGACCATACTTCCCGTCGCGGCGTCGTATTCAAACCTCTCGTCCCCTAGTTGGGCTTTGTGTACCATGCCGTCTATCGGGCCTATATTAACGTATATCCCGTTCTTTGTGACGTTTACTACTATTCCTTCAACAACTTCATTCCTTAGCGGCTTGAAGGCCAGTAAGGTGAAGGTAGCTTCGTGGTAGGTGCCGCCGTCTCCCGGCACTATGTAGCCCTCCGGGGATATGTCCACGTCGGTTACGGTCAAGATTACGCCCAACTCTTCATCTATCACGCCCTCGTACTCCTCCCTCAGGAGTTCGAGTGCAACCTTCCTTAAATCCTCGCCAAACCTTTCGGGCGGTATTCTAACCATATTCTTAAAGCGGTAAATTCGGTACAACTCGACGCCCCGCTGGGCGTAGAAGAAGAGGTTTTGATAGATTTGTCTCCCCAGAAGGGGGTTTAGAGCTTGCCCAGCTCTTTGAGCTTCTCGATCACCAGGTCTGGCACTTGGCTGGGTATGTCTGCGACGGGTATGCCGGCTTCCCGGAGGGCCTTCACTTTGCTCTCCGCGGTCCCCGCTCCCATGCTTATTATCGCGCCCGCGTGGCCCATTCTCTTCCCCGGCGGGGCAGTCCTCCCGGCCACGTAGGCCACGAGGGGCTTCTCGATCTCCCCCTTCCTTATGGCGGCCGCGAGCCTCTCCTCGGCGTCTCCCCCTATCTCCCCTATGACTACAATGAGGTCGGTCTCAGGGTCCTTGTCCATAAGCTTAACTGCCTCCACAGTGTCCAGACCTATAATTGGGTCTCCTCCTATCCCTATAGCGGTGCTCTGGCCGATGCCTTTCTTGCTCAACTGGTAGGCTATCTCGTACGTCAGCGTGCCGGACCTGGACACTATCCCTACTCGTCCGGGGGCGAAGTACTTTTCCGGCATTATACCTACCTTCGCTTTACCCGGACTTATCACTCCGGGGCAGTTGGGGCCCACGACAGTGGAACCCTTATTCCTGGCGTACCTTATGGCCTTCATGGTGTCGTGAACGGGTATTCCCTCAGTTATGACAACTATTAGTTTTAACTCTGCGTCTGCGGCCTCAATTATGGCGTCGGCCGCCCCTCCGGCGGGCACGAAGATGATCGAGGTGTTTATCTCTGGGTGCTCCTCTTTTGCTTCCTTGACAGTATCATAAACCGGTACCCCTAGGACCTCTTGTCCTCCCTTTCCCGGAGTTACCCCGGCTACTACTTTGGTTCCGTACTTCATCATCTGCTCAGCGTGGAACCTGCCGTACCTTCCAGTTATGCCCTGAACCACGACTCTAGTGTTTTCGTCTACTAACACGACCATACTTCATCACCCCCGCTCAAGCTGCCTTGGCTAACCTCACGGCTTCTTGTGCAGCCTCGTCCATACTTTCAAAAAGCGGTATGCCCGCTTCCCTCAATATTCTCTTGCCCTCCTCTTCCGCGGTCCCCACGATCCTCGCTACTATGGGTTTCTTAACGTCGGACTCGGAGATTGCGTCCACAATTCCTTGAGCCACCTCGCTAGCCAAGGTTATTCCTCCGAATATGTTGACAAATATGACCTTTACCTTAGGGTTTTTTAGGAGTACGTTGACAGCTGCTTTCACCCTATCCCTCCTGGCCCCGCCCCCTATGTCGAGGAAGTTGGCCGGCTTACCTCCGTAATAGTTAACGATGTCCATAGTAGCCATGGTAAGGCCAGCCCCGTTGCCTATAATCCCTATGTTGCCGTCAAGCTCTACGTAGAAGAAGCCCCAGTGGGCCGCCTCCCTCTCCAATTCGCTCAATTCCCTCTCTCTAGACGCTTCCAACTCGGGGTGTCTGAAGATGGCGTTATCATCAATTATCATCCTGAAGTCTAGAGCTACTAGCCCCCTGTCGGTTATGGCCAACGGATTGCTCTCTACTAGCTCTGCGTCGTAGTCTTCGAAGATCTTGTACATAGTCTTAGCTATTCCTTCGAACTGTCTCAACAAATGGCCGTTTAGGCCTATCCTCTTCCCGACCTCTCTGGCTTCGTGGGCTTTGAGGCCTACCTCGGGCTCTATTGGCAACTTCACTATAGCTTCGGGCTTCTCTTTAGCTAGCTCTTCTATCTCCATCCCTCCTTCCGAGGAAGCCAACATTACTACTTTGCGGTTAGCCCTATCTATGGTAAACGATAAGTATAGCTCCCTTTGGATGTTCTCTGCCCTTTCTACTAGCAACGAGAGTACCGGGAACCCCTTTATCTTTTTCGAGAAGAGTTCTTCCGCGATCTCTAAGGCCTCATCCGGCTCCCGTGCTAGCTTGACTCCTCCTGCCTTCCCCCTCCCGGCCACCGGCACTTGAGCCTTCAGCACTACTGGTAGGCCAAGCTTCTCTACCGCCTCGCTCACTTGTTCGGGCCTTTCTATCAAGACGCCCTCGGGTGTAGGTATTCCATACTTCTTTGCGATAGTCTTAGCTTCATACTCGAGGAGGTTCAAGGCTCGCCCCTCTCTGGCCCCGCTGTGCGGATTAAACTGATTTATGCAATATATATTTCTCATATAATAGAAAAAAGATTAAGCGAATCTTTCCTCGTCACCCCAACTTATATACTTTTCACACAGCTGCTCGCTCGGTGGAAGTGTGGCGGAGGAGAAGGTCCAAACTAATGTAGGAGAGACCAAGGGCAAAGCAGAAGAGAAAGTAAAACTCTTGCAAGACGAGATGAGGAGCTTACTAGCACAGATAGAGTACTTAAGGGATCAAATAGAAACGGTAAATACCGTGATAGATGACCTCTACGCCAGCTTGGAGGTACTTGATTACTTGACCAAGGAGGGCAAGGGTAAGGTGGTGTTGGTGCCCATAGGTGCTGGGAACTTCATCAAAGCGAAGGTAGAAGACACCAACACCGTGATAACGTCCGTCGGAGGTCGGCTGAGCTTAGAAGTTCCTAGCGACGAGGCCAAAAAGGCCATAGAGAACAGAATAGCTGCCTTAGAGCAAGTTAGATTAACGTTGCTGAGGAAGTTAGAAGAACTGAACAGGAAGGTAAACGAGCTCCTCCCCCGCGTGAGGGAAGAGAGCGGTCAGTGAAGGTGGTCCCTTGAAGGTTTTTGACCCTAAGGGGCGCCCCCCTCTCCCCGAGGTCGAGGTAGTTGAGTTGGAAGAAGCTCTGAGACTAATAAGGGAAGGTAAGGTTAGGTCTGCATATAGGGTTTTCGGCAAGGTGATCTTGGAGGTCCCCTTAGAAGAGGCCGAGAGAACAATTAAAGCTCGGTTGAAGGAACTGAGAAGAGACCTCGAGGGGGCCGGGCGCGCCGCGGTCAATACCCCCTAAACCCGCACCTCTAAAGGGGACATTTCTTGAAGGGCAAGGTTTATCTCGTGGGGGCAGGGCCCGGGGGCGCTTGGCTGGCCCCGGCCGCGGTCTTCGGCCTCCTTAGGTCAGCAGACGTGATCTTGTACGATAAGCTGGTAGACGAGTCCCTCCTATCTTCAGCGTATAGGGCCGAGAAGGTTTACGTCGGTAAGGCCCCCGGCGCTCACGCGTTGAGTCAAGAAGAGATAAACGAACTCCTAATAAAGTATGCCAAAGAAGGAAAGACTGTTGTGAGGTTGAAGGGAGGAGACCCCTTTGTGCTGGGAAGGGGGGACGAGGAGTGCGAAGCTCTGGTAGCAGCCGGAGTTGAGTGCGAAGCGCTCCCGGCCCCCACCTCAGCAACGGCAGTACCCGCTTGTGCGGGCATTCCGGTAACTAGGAGGAACTTGGCCAACACCTTTGCCGTCGCTACCGGGTGGGCGGCAGAAGGCAGTAAGAGGCCGCAGTACGGCGAGATGATGAAGGTAGTGGATACTTTAATAGTTTTGATGGGGGTTACGAAGATACGTGAAATAGTTGAAGATGTTTTGAAGACAAGGGATGTCCCGGCCGCGGCCGTGTCCAACGGGTGTACAGAAGCCCAGAAAGTGGTCGTCGCGAGGGCTTCTAGGTTGCCAGAAGTCATGCTCCGCAACGAGGTAAAGCCGCCGGCGGTACTGGTGTTTGGAGAGGTGGTCAAGTGGGCTTGCAAGGCGGGCACGATAAGGGACGTGGTAGAGTGCTCGCTCTAAGCCCTCACGGACCTCCTCCGTTCAAGGAGTTCGAAGTGATCAACATACCGGCACTCGAACTCGTGGACGTCGCCGACGCCGAGCGCATTAAGGAGGCCATAAGAGAGGGAGAAGCGGTAGTCTTCACATCAAAGACCGGTGTAAAGATCGTGTTTGAAAAGCTTGGAGAGGAAGCCCTAGAACTCCTTAAGGAGAAAGACGTAGTCGCAATAGGTCCCAAGACGGCAGCCGAGCTTAAGGCTAAGGGGTTGGAGCCTATAGTGCCGGAGGAATATCACTCCGAAGCTCTGGCAAAGCTCTTGAGACGTTATAACAAGGTAGTAGCACTGAGGTCCGATAAGGCTTCGAAAACGTTGAAGAACGAACTCGGGGACAAATTAATAGAAGTTGTTATTTATAAGACTTTGAGGAAACCATCTCCCAAGATAGTGGAGGTCGCTAAAGAGGTTGACGCAGTCGTGGTGAGCAGCGCCGAGGTAGCTCGGACGTTAATAGAGTCTTTTAAGAAGTACTCTACCCTCGACGAACTTAGGAAACTAAAGATAGCCGTAATAGGTCCAGAGGCCGCGAAGCCTTTGAAAGAGTTAGGGGTAAACTTCGCGACGGCGCCGGAGGCCACGTTTGAGGGGCTTGAGAGAGTAATTAAAAGGATAATACAGAACAAGTCGGAAGAAAGCTCCGAGGGAGCCTAACCGAAAACTGGGAGCGTCGGATGAGGGTGAAGTCCTTCGACGGTCTCCCGGTGGAGGCTGAGGGCGCGGAGGACCCGGAGATGGTCGCGGCCTTGTTGGGAGAGATAGGGAAGCTGATGAAGAGATTAAATATCAAGGTGGTCAAGCTCGACGGCGAGATAGTCGTGGGAGAGGGCTAGCCGTGCCTCCTAATTAAGTTTAGGTACTCCTCAATTGTTTTGACAAACGTTAAGGGGTCAATGCAGCTGACCCCGAGTTTGGACGCCAGCTTACATAGCCCCTCATCGTTGGTAACCAAAACTGCTCCGAGCTCTAGCGCCAGTATCACGGCCTCTAAGTCCGCCACCGAGTCCAAAAGTCCCTTGCGCGTGGCTTCTCTGTATTTCTCCCTCAAGTTACGGATGTGTTCGCCTATCTCCCCACCTTCCATAGCCTTTCTGGTACTTTCCTCTGCTACCCTGAGGCCCTTGTCAAGCCTCCTCTTCACTTCGGCTACGTACTCTAAGAAGACCCTTGCCGGTATCTTAACTTCTGTTTGACTGACGTCCTTTACTAGTATCCAAACACCAAGTTTGCTTATTATTTCTGAGGGACACATAGATCTTTCTAAGAATCCTTTGATTTCTTTCATAACGCTCGGGGTCGTATAGAACGAAAATCCCAACTTAAGTTTTGCTAATGCCATCAATTCTAAGTATTTTTCCATAACTTCCCACAGCTCGTTGACATCGAACACTTGCCTCAGCCTAGGGTCAGTAACTGCGCTGGTATCTATCACGAACTTTATCAAGAGCCTTGCCCGCCGCGAGGCGTATGTGAGAAGCTATTTAGTTGGGCCGCCTCTAGGCGCCCGGCCCCCGTAGCTCAGCCAGGAAGAGCGCGGGCCTTCGGAGCCCGTGGTCGCGGGTTCAAATCCCGCCGGGGGCGCCACCCGGAGCTAAATTTCTATTAAGAACTTTCCGAGCACTGTGCTCACAAAAGCAAAAGTTACTGAGGACATCAAGAAGGGGGCTCCTGGCGCCCCTTTAAGGGCGTCCACTGCCTGTGGAAGGGTCGAGAACAGGAATGGGGCTGAGAGGGCGGCTAGTGCTACGGAAGACAGCAGAGTTCCGGCGTCCGTGTATATTATCATAAATGAAACTAACGCCCCCAAAGACGCCATGTACAGACTTAAGCTGAACACGTATATTAAGTATCCCTGAGATAAGAACGCCTCAGAGGAAAAGAAACTGGTCAAGAGAGCGAAGACTAGATTAAAAGGTACTAAGAACAAGAAGAGGGACGTTATCTTAGAAGCAACGGTTACCTCTGGGGGTATTGGAGCTAGCTTCATCGCGTATATGGTCCCCCTCTCGGCCTCCCTTAGTACTAACACGAAACCCAAGACAGTAGTTATGATTAAGCTGACGGCTTGCTGAGCTAACACCACTAAAAAAGGGGCATCTTGGGGACGAACCGACCCTGGGCCGGATATGGCATAGGATGTTGGCAGTGCCAGGGCAGCAGTTAAAGAGAAGAGCGCCGCTAGTTCGTGCTTTCTCCTCATTTCTTCCTTAATATCCTTTGCGATCAACGTGATGAACAAACTGCAGCCCCAGAGGGATGTGTAGGAGACGTTTAGGAGTTGACTGCGGGTTGTCCGTAGGCGCTGTGACAGCCTTTCAAGATCTCTTCTACTTGCAATACTTTTCCGTCCCAGTAGCCCTTGACGACCATCTCGCCGTTAGTTATGACGACTTGGCTTAGGGGGCCGTATTTCTTTTCTATGTAGCTAACGGGAACGTCGGCCTCTATAGTGGTGCCGTCTTTTCCTCGAAGGTACAAGACTAGGAGCTGTCTGTCAGGAGTTACAGTCCATTTTACTACATCGCCTCTCACCAGGTACGTCCCCGGCTTAGACTTCACCAGTTCAGAGACGTCAGTATAGGAACTGCTAGCCCCTGCGTAGAAGCCCACTACCGCGAAGAGTGCCAGTAGAGAGACCGACATTAATAAGTACCTCGCGCTAGATTTGGTCTTCAACGCTTAGGCCCGCGTGGAGGATAGACACAACCTTAATGGGTTTTACCCATCTACGGGAGGCTCTTAGGTACTATGCCTACTTCCTCCTCTACCTCTTTGTAACCTTTGACGATCATTTCCTTTAGTTCTTCGTCGTATTCGAGCAAGAGCGCGAGGAACTCGCCCACGTGTTCCTTCTCTTCTCGCGCTATGTTTAAGAATACTTTCTTTACACGATCGTCCTCTATCGCTTCAGCCAGTTGTTCGTAAAAGTTTATCGCGTCCAACTCAGCTATGATGCCCCAACGGAGGGCTTGAGCTACTTCTACTTTCTTGAGCTTTCTATCTTTTGGAATAATTAAGGGGTTTTCGCCTAGCACGGGAGCCACCATGCAAGCATTGTGTCGGTCAACTTAAAGTGAGTTATGCGAAGGTAAAACGAATACCTTAATGATAGCATTTATAGTATATGGACGCTCGATCTAAGTCCCTCAGCTTTCAGTTTGATGCACTTATTCGAACGTGGGGAAAAACTTATATAGAACCGGTCCCACCACACCCCACGGTGGGTGAGCGCGATGGCAACCGGTGTGCCCGTTCTGATACTCAAGGAAGGCGCCACTAGGACCTACGGCAGAGAGGCTCTAAGGAGCAACATCTTGGCTGCGAGGATAATTGCGGAGGCATTGAAGACCAGCTTGGGTCCCAGAGGAATGGACAAGATGATTGTGGACGCCTTCGGAGATATAACCGTAACTAACGACGGTGTGACTATACTTAAGGAGATGGACGTCCAGCACCCAGCGGCCAAGTTGATCGTGGAGACTGCTAAGGCCCAAGACGCCGAGGTGGGCGACGGTACCACCAGCGTGGTAGTGCTTGCGGGCAGCTTGCTAGAGAAAGCCGAACCCTTGCTAGACCAGAACATACATCCAAGCATAATCATAGAAGGTTACAAGAAGGCTATGGAGAAGGCCCTAGAGGAGCTCAGCAACATAGCAATTAAGATAAACCCCAAGGACAAGGAATACATGAAGAAGCTGGTGTACACGACCCTCAGCAGCAAATTCGTAGGCCAAGAAGCTGAAGAGATAAGGAACAAGCTACTCGACATGATAATCGAGGCAGCTTACACTGTGGCCGTCGAACAGCCAGACGGTACCCTGAGGATGAGTCTTGATGACATAAAGATAGAGAAGAAGAAGGGTGGGAGCTTACTCGACAGCCAGTTGGTAAAGGGCATAGTGCTCGATAAGGAGGTCGTGCACCCCGGCATGCCGAAGAGAGTAGAGAACGCAAAGATATTGGTACTCGATGCGCCGCTAGAGGTCGAGAAGCCCGACATAACGGCCAAGATAAACATAACTGATCCTAGGCAGATAGAGGCATTCTTGGAGGAGCAGACCAAGATACTCAAGGAGATGGTAGACAAGATTGCCGAGGCGGGCGCCAACGTGGTAATAACTCAGAAGGGCATTGATGACGTGGCTGCCCACTTCCTAGCGAAGAGGGGGATAATGGCCGTCAGGAGGGTGAAGAGGAGCGACATAGAGAAGGTGGCCAAGGCCACTGGGGCTAGGGTGGTGACCAGCATAAAAGACGTCAGTCCCGACGTACTGGGCGAGGCCGAGCTCGTGGAAGAGAGGAGAGTCGGTAAGGACAAGATGGTCTTCATAGAGGGTGCCAAGAACCCGAGGGCTGTTACCATATTGCTGAGGGGCGCCAGCGACATGGCACTCGATGAGGCCGAGAGGAACATAACCGACGCCCTTCACGTACTGAGGAACATATTCATGAAGCCTATGATAATAGGCGGTGGAGGGGCGGTAGAGGTAGAGCTGGCCGAGCGCTTGAGGAAGTTCGCTTCTACCGTCGGCGGTAAGGAACAGCTCGCCATAGAGGCCTACGCCGAAGCTCTCGAGGAAATACCGGTCGTGCTGGCTGACACAGCAGGCATGGACACTCTCGAGACACTCATGGAGTTGAGGAAGCTCCACAGGGAAGGTAAGCTCTGGGCCGGCGTGAACGTGATCGAGGGTAAGATAGAGGAAGACATGACCAAGCTTGGAGTAGTAGAACCAGCAAGGGTGAGGGAGCAAGTACTCAAGAGCGCCACTGAGGCGGCCAACGCGCTGCTGAAGATCGACGACGTAATAGCAGCTGCTCCTCCGAAGGAGAGCAAGAAGGGCAAGAAGGAAGAGGGCGAAGAGGAAGAGGAGGGAGAGAGCTCCG
The DNA here is from genome assembly GCF_056435145.1 of Ignicoccus sp. NCBI lineage: Archaea > Thermoproteati > Thermoproteota > Thermoprotei > Desulfurococcales > Desulfurococcaceae > Ignicoccus > Ignicoccus sp. The sequence goes on along the minus strand of NZ_JBWNMZ010000005.1, from coordinate 78,401 downwards.
GCAGTAAGTTTGGAAGCGAATTCTGAGGCTTTTTTAGTTTCTCGGCCTTCCCCGTCCTGGAGCCCAGATTTGATGAAATGGCGGGAGGAATGCGTCCGCTGCTTGTTAGATGCTCGCATCTATGACGCCTTTAAGGGTGGCGCCACGGACAAGGAGCTTCAATTCATTTTGAGCGCCACAGTCGGTTCTATGCAGCTTCCCAAGAGCAAGGCTTTCCGTTTCTCATGGAAAGCCTTAAAATCTATCGTGGGCAACGTATACGCCCTCGAGAAGAGGAAGCTCTTGGATGAGGCCCTCTCGAAGGAGCTCAGGGTACCTCAAACCTTCGAAGAGGCGCTCCGGATGGCTACTTTGGGCAACTTGTACGACACAGCGGTCGGCGGGGAGTACAGACTCGGGAAGGTGAAATACGGGAACTTAGTGACCGAAGGCGTTGAAGTGCTCCTTAACCCTGCTGGAACGTTGATCTATGCGGTGGACAACCTTCCAGAGTTGCCATACGATATAATGGTAGCTAAGTACTTCAAGTACATGGGTTGGGACGTGACACTGGTAGCTCGAGAGGAGGATTACGAAATAGACGTCACTTATCCTGAGCTGGCGGAGGTCGCCCAACTCTTGGGCTGGGATGGTCGGCTCGACTCCTTGCCCGGGGACTGCACGATCTTCGATCCTTGTGAGGACGCTAAGAGGCTTAGGAGAGACTCGGACCTCGTCTTCGCCAAGGGTTTACTCAACGCGGACGCTTACGTAGACTACAAGCCTTCCGAGCATGCGGTGCTGGCTTACGCGGCTAAGTGTAGGCCTTTGGCCGAGGCCGTGGGGGCAGAGATAGGCGACGGTGTGGTTGTTTTAGGAGAAGTGCTCCTAAGGTCTTTTAGGAGATGAACGTTGAGAATAGCTGTAGTAAGCTCTTACCCTCCAATGCCGTGCGGTATTGGAATATACGCCCGCGACCTAGCCCACGCATTGGCGAAAAGGGGTCACGAGGTGGTCGTGATTGCTACAGAGTACGCAGATGCTCCGCGGGAGGAGGGCACCAACCCAAAGGTTTTGAGGACGTGGACCCGCGGAGGGGAGAGGTTCCATTACCAGATCTTGGATGCGTTAGAGAGGGAGGGTCCCTTCGACGTTATAGAGTTTCAACTCGAGTACGGCTTGTGGCCAGTGATACCGTTAGACTCTAGAGGCATCTGGTTGTTGAGGAACGCTAAGGCTTACGGTTCAGTCGTCGTCACCCTCCACACAGTTCGATTCTCCTCAGACCGTTGGTGGAGGAGGTTACACGAGGAATTGATAAAAACTAGCGATGCTATAATAGTACACCACTTCATGATGGAAAACACATTGTACAGGATGTTAGGCAAACTGAAGAAGACTTTCATCGTTCCCCACGGCAGCGCTCCGTTACCCGGCGAGAAGAGGGATCTGGGCTACGAGAGACCAATTTACTTGCTCTACGGTTTGTTAAGGAAGGACAAGGGACTGGAGGTCGCGGTGAGGGCGTACGAGTTGGTGGGGAAGGGAACCTTGCTGTTGGCCGGCAAACCCCTCTCTGAGGAAGACGAGGAACTTGTAGAGAAAGCTGAAGAGCTCGGGGCGGTTCGCGTTAAGGGCTTCTTGGACGACGAACTCTTAGGAACCCTTATAAAATCTTCAGACTTCGTCTTGCTGCCCTACGAGGACTTGTCCGACGACTTCGGGATCTCAGGGGCTTTCCACACGGCCATAGCCACCGGGGGTTACACGTTGTGTTCCAGGGTCCAGAGGCTCGTGGAGTGTTGGGAGAGGGCGCCGGAGCTGAGCTTCAGGCCGGGCGACGAGACCGCTCTGGCGTTTGTCATGAGGGCTCCCAAGCTTCCGGACGCCTGGGGAAGGCTTCAGAGCTTCGCTCGTCAAACCTCGTGGGACAACATAGCTAAGCTCAGAGAGAGGATTTACTCTTTATTAATATAAACTGCTATTAAGAACGGCGTCAACGCGTAAACCACCTTCTTGCCCTTCTCCGTTAGTACGTACGCGCTCCTCTTACCCCCAACTTCCACTTTCTCGATCAAGCCTAACTCTTGAAGCCCTTTCAGCTTGTCCGAAAGCACGCGAGAGGATATTCCCAGAGCGTTCTTGAGCTCGTTAAAACTCATTTCATTCTTAAGCATTAGGGCATAAAGTATCTCCGGTATCCACTTCGCGGAGACGGCGCTCACGAAGGGTCTGATCTCCTCTATCCTCTCCTTGACCTCATTTAAGTCTATATCACTTTTCTTTAAGTTATTATCTATTCTTTCCAGTTCTGACAAGCAGCGCTTTACTGCCTCCACTACCTCCTTGGCAGGCCCTCCGGCCCTTACCACCACATCACCGGTGTGGAGTTTAGCACTACAGGGTTATAATCCACGTAAACTAGTTGCTCTACCCGAACCCCGCCTAACCCCTTGAAGTAAACTCCGGGCTCCACCGTGACCACTGCGCCCCTCGGCACGACTTCCTCGGATGAGGGTGACAAGAAGGGCGGCTCGTGGATGTCCGCTCCGACCCCGTGGCCAAGGCCGTGGACGAATGCTCCCCCGAAGCCGTAGTCCGCTAGCACCTCTCGGGCGGCCGAGTCTACGACCTTGCCCTTCACTCCGGGCTGCAAGACCTTAAGCGCTGCGTTGATTGCTTCTAACACCGCGTGGTACCAAGACGTGTAGGGTTCTTTGTCCGGCACGTATGTTCTGGTTATATCGCTCCTAAAGCCCCCGTAGACCGCCCCGAAGTCGAAGAGCGCTACGCTGTCTAGGCTGAACCGGCCATCGCCGGGGACGGCGTGGGGCTTGGATGAGTTAGGTCCGAAGGCAACTATTGTAGGGAAGGCGAACTCTTGTGCCCCAAACTCCCTCATGTGAGCTTCTAGGGATCCCGCCGCGGCGAGTTCCGTCGTGCCCTCTTCTAACTCCTTCCAAGTCTCGAGAAATGCCTTCTCTGAAACTCTCAAAGCATTCTTTATTCTCGAGAGCTCTTCATCGTCCTTAACCATTCTGGCCTTCTTAACAATCTTAGACACGTCGCCCACTCCTAGCTCAGTCATCAAGGTAATTGCAGTCTTGAAGCTGAGGTATGAGAGGTCGGCGAAGAAGGGTCCCTCGCAGAGTTCGAGAGCCTTCTTCCAGAGGGCTCCCCGGGGTCCCTTCACTACGTTCAACCAACCTACGACCTCTAAGGCCCTCTCGTACTCTAGCTCGGGAACTATCAGGTAATCATCGTCCTTCCCCATTAAGACTATACCGGCGTCAAAGCCGGTCAGCCAGCGGACGTTTGAAGGGTGGAGGATGAGGGTACAATCTAAAAACAGTTCCCTCTTACGGGAATAACTGTTTTTCGAGGGGAGTCACCCGAGCGGGTAAAGGAGTTTATGCTTTAGAACCTTCCCCGGACGCTACGACCAAGCCCTCTTCGAACCTCTTCTGCGCTATTAGTTGGGCTTCCTTCATTATCTTCTCTGCCTCGCCGTCCAAGAAGACGTCCACGTAAGTACCTCCTATCAGCTCTTCCTCAGCCAACTCGTCCATGGTCTCTATCAAGTCGTTCATCTCTTCTTCTATCTCCGGCAGGAGGGCCTTCAGTGGGCCGACTATGGTCTTTATCTCATCCATTACAGGTTTTAACGATGCGCCCGCGTCACCGAACATCAGCACGCTCTGCAACCATAGCTCCGCTTGTTCCAACCTGGCTTCGAACACAGTTACAACTTCCATGAACTTCCTCAGCTTAGCGACCTCGTTGGCGTAAACCTTGGCTCTGAGCTCATCGCCGTTCTTCTGGGCTTCCACCACCTTCTCCATAAGCTCTCTCTCCCTCGCCTTAGCTTTGTGTAAGTAAGCCTCTAGCCTCCTCCGGGTGCGGTTGATCTTCCTTAAGGCTTTCACTATCTTAGCTCTCATCCCCACTGGACACTCCCCACGGAGAGGTTAGGGGATCGTAGGGTTACCGGGAGGACGTTCTAATAAGATAACAATATTACGGAGGGGGCAAGGGCATTCCCATCGACCAGGCCACCAAATACCCTAATCTGTGCACTCGGAAGCCCCCTCCGAGCAGCAAAGAATAGGACAACAACATGGACTTACACTTGGCACACGCAGTGGTCACCACCTCAATTCCCCTGAATTGCCGAACTTTCTTGTGCCCCACCACCTCCACTGCCCTCCTCTTCCAAGTTTCGGAGAACGACACGCCCCCGCCCCCTCCGCAGCAGATCTGGTCCCTCCCCCCTGGGCCCCTCTCCTCGTAGTTCTCGCTGATAGTCTTTAGCAGCTTCCTAGGGGGTTCGGTCAGAAAGTTGTATCGCGAGAGCCCGCATGGGTCGTGGTAGGAAGTTTTCCAAGGGAGCTTCCTAACTACGTGCCTTGACCTCAGCTTATTCGAAATGATATTTATTGCAATTTCAACCTTTAGGTCGTGTTTGACCTTTAGGTAGTTCGCTACCCTAGGCCAAACCTTGTAGTCGGCCCCACACTCGCTGAGCAAGAGACCCTTTACTCCCAACATTTTCGCCACTTTTATTATACTAACCACTTTCCTCTTGAAATACTGAGGTTCAGCATAATCGAAGTAAAAGTTGCCAAAACCCTCTGGGACCTCCCTTGAAAGCGTGAAGTCCGTTCCGAGCTCCCTTAGTGTCCAGAGGAGTGCGACGAAGTCGTTCCGCGATGTCGGCAAGGAGTCGAAGCCCCCGGGGAGGAGGAGCCACTCAGCCCTTTCGTCTAATGGATACTCCTTCAAATTGTTCCAGTCCATCTCGACTCCGAAAGTGGAGCCCCTTTCCTTTACCTCATCTCTTATGGCTTCCAAGTCTTTGGGTATCATTCCCTTAGCCTTTCTTTCGTAAACGGCCTTATGGGTTGGTACTTTTAAGGGACACCCTAAGATGCAGTTACCACACATCGTACAACTCTCAACAGCTTTCCGAAGTCCCCGGTTCCTCTGAGAAGGCTTAAAGACTGGGTACCAGGGGCAGCGCGAGGCACACAAGTCACAACCAACGCAGGACCTAGAAAGGAGTTCGTACAACATTTCCCGTCGGTCAGTCGTCCGGTTAAACCATTATAACTGTAGCCCGAGAGCGCCCCGGGGGCGAGAGGTGCCGCGCAAGAGGAAACTCTACAAGATACTGACACCTGAACCGAGGTCTAAGTTCTTGAAGGTTAGATGCCCTACTTGTCATAACGAACAAATAGTGTTTAGCCACGCCACCTATCCGGCTACGTGCCTCATGTGTGGAACCCCCTTGGTCAAACCAAGGGGAGGAAAGGCCGAAATACTGGGAGAGGTCGTCAGGATACTTGACTGAACACGTTTTTTGTTCAGCGTTTACAAAGTCCTAGCCCTAATGCTTAATACCCAACGATGCGTGCGCCCTAAAGGTCCGACATCATGACTATATACGAAGATGCCCGTAACGGGAGGATTACTGAAGAGATGAGGAAGATTGCTGAAGTCGAGGGCGTGGACCCGGAATTCGTTAGGAGAGGGCTGGCGGCGGGCCGAATAGTGCTTCTCAGAAACATCAAGAGGGCTGACAAACTAAAAGTCGTAAGCGTCGGAGAAGGTATGCTGACTAAGGTTAATGCCAACATAGGCACCAGCAATACTTTAATAGACATAAACATGGAGATTGAGAAAGCAAAGATAGCTAAAAAGTATGGAGCCGACACAATAATGGACCTCTCTACCGGAGGAAACTTGGACGTCATAAGGAGGAAGATAATGGAGGCGGCGGAGCCCCTCCCTCTAGGCACAGTGCCCATATATCAAGCCTTCATGGACGTGGCCACGCGTAAGGGAGCGGGACTCTACATGACTGAGGATGACATACTAAATACGATAGAGAAACACCTTAAGGACGGAGTAGACTTCATGACGCTGCACGCCGCTCTCACGAGGGAGCTCGCGGCAAAGGCCGTCAAGAGCGATCGGGCTGAGCCTATAGTGAGCAGAGGAGGATCCATAATCGCCGCTTGGATGCTCGAATACGGAAAAGAGAACCCGCTCCTCACCAACTTCGACTACATCTTGGACATGTTCAAGGAGTATGACGCAGTCATCAGTCTAGGCGATAGCTTGAGGCCCGGCGCGTTGGAGGACGCCCACGACGAGTACCACTTGAGCGAACTTATGGTGAACGCCAAGCTGGTTAAGAGGGCCCGAGAGGCGGGGGTGCAAGTCATGTTAGAGGGACCCGGCCACGTGCCGTTGGACCGCGTTGTGGCAGACGTTAAGTTAGCAAAGAGGCTGACCGAAGGAGCTCCCTACTACATCCTCGGTCCCCTAGTAACAGACATAGCCGCTGGCTACGACCACATCGCTGGCGCGATCGGAGGGGCTATAGCCGCTGCTCAAGGAGCCGACTTCTTGTGTTACGTTACTCCGGCGGAGCACTTGAACTTGCCCAACCCAGAGCAAGTCAGGGAAGGCGTGATAGCCTTCAAGATAGCGGCTCACGCTGCCGACATAGTGAAGTATCCTGACAGGGCGATGAAGGTGGACATAGAGATGGGGAGGTGCAGGGGGAAGCTGGACTGGGAATGCATGATAAGGCTCTCCCTAGATCCAGACAAGGCGAGAGAAATAAGGAACCAGTACGGTCCTACTTCAATAAAGAGCTGCAACATGTGTGGAAGCTTGTGTGTCTTCTTGCTCTTGGATAAGTGGAGGAAGAAGGAGGGCGAGAGGCTTCACGCCCCCCTCACGTGAAGTTTTTCCACTGTACGTCCCAACCTCCTCAAGGCTTTGAGCTTCTCCTTCTCACCCATTTTAGCCTTCATTATTATCTCCTCTAGCGTCTCGATTACTTTGTCAGCAGTCTTGACGTCGTAAGGGTAGGGAACTCCGTCTTTTCCGCCTACTGTATAGGAATACAAGAAAGGATCCAATGGAATTGATACGGGGTCCTCAAACGAGGGCTTCGCGCCGTATACGAGGTGGCTTATTAGCGCTAGGGCTCTCATGACCTTAGGCCCGGCTCCCGGAGCTACGAGTAACTCTTCCCTCCTCTTGGGACGAAACTCGTAGAGGTTTGTTAAAGCTCTCTCCAGCTGGGGGCTCGGCCTGACAGGGTAGTAGAACTTCACTTGAGGCGCTCTTAGCCTCTCCCCCCTTAGGGTCCTCTGTCCCTTAAGCGCTGCCCTCGCAGACTTTAGCATTGATAACACCTTCCTAGGCCCCTCTTTAATCAAATCTAATGATATATCTATAACTTCTATAGAATCCTTCGAGGTTAAGTCTAGCGCTTCTCTCTTCCTCCCCGCCACGGCCGAGTGAGGGTCCTCCCAAGGGGCGTTGAGGTGGCTCAGCTGGTACCTTCTGGCCAACGCGAGCTCCTCGTTCATCCCTTGTTGGACTACTGTCCACGAACGCTCGCTGACCACCAAGGAGTGGATGTAGAGTTCATAGCCATCTTGTAACAAGGCCGAGTCCAGCCTCGCAGAGGCTTTGGAGGCTCTCTTCAACGCGTCGGGGTCGACGTTCAACCGCTTGGCTGCCAACTCGGCTTCATCCTTCACCTTTAACATGTTCTTGCCTTTACCGCCTAGGACCAAAAAGCCGTAATCCTCCTTCCAGCTTATTTCCTTAAGTACTCCCAAGACTACTGTAGTGGAGCCAGAGGAGTCCCAATCCATGCCTATTACGTTGTTAAGCGCCTGAAACCAGAAGGGATCTGATAGTCTGTACACGAGCTCTTCGGGACCCCACTCCTCTATCATAATTTCAACTATGGCCTTAGCTAGGCCCTTCATCCTAACTAGGAGATGAGGAGGGACCTTGCCTCCGTGAAGGGGAAGCTCGCTCCACGAAACCATTATACCTTCCCCAACACGTACTTTTCTGTCAACGGGTTCTTGGGTCTAGTGAATATTTCTGACGTCGGTCCGACCTCCACTAGCTCGCCGTTGTAGATGAACGCAACGTAGTCACTTATCCTCGCGGCTTGTTGAGGGTTGTGAGTAACTATTATTATTGTGAAGTCCTTCTTTAACTCCACGATATTTTCTTCTATCCTCTTCGTAGAGACTACGTCCAGTGCGGACGTGGGCTCGTCCATGAGTAGGACTTTTGGTTTTAGCGCTATAGCCCTAGCTATGCACAGCCTCTGTTGCTGTCCTCCGGAAAGCGCGTGAGCCTTCTTCTTCAGTTCGTCTTTCACTTCGTCCCATAAGTACGCTTTCTTCAATGCCCACTCTACGCGCTCTCTCAGCTCTTTCTTGCTCTTGACGAGTTTGTGGAGCCTCAGTCCTATGGCGACGTTGTCGAATATACTCATATGGGGAAACGGGTTGGGCCTTTGAAATACCATCCCTACGATCTTTCTAAGCTCGTGGGGCGGCATCTCGTCCGTGTCTACTCCGTTGATGTATATCTTCCCGACTACCTTCACTTGCGGGTACAGGTCCCACAGCTTGTTTATTGCCCTCAATAGGGTGCTTTTTCCTGATCCCGAAGGCCCCATTATGGCGAATATGGTGTTCTTCGGGACCTCTAAGTTTATGTTTCGTAAAACTACCCTATCATTTATGGATACTCTCAAGTTCTCTATTTTTACCATTATCTCAGAACTCATGTCTCTTCACCATTAACTTACTCAATACTATTAAAGGAAGAACTATAAGGAACACTAGAACGAAGGACGCGGCCCAGCTCATCTCCAGCCACAGCTCTTGTGAGCTGAAGCCGAACTTGTATATGAGGACGCTGAGCGTGGAGACCGGTTGGAAGGGGTCGACGACGACCTTTTCGTTCCAGCCCGCAGTGAAGAGCAGCGGGGCCGCTTCTCCTGCCCCCTTTGCAACTGCTAGGAGCACGCCCGAAACAACTCCCGGCAATACCAGCCCTCTGGTTAACTTAAACAGTACGGTAGTGTACTTGAGGCCCAACGCGAGCCCTCCCTCTTTTATCAGCTTGGGCACCTTCCGGTAGCTCTCCGCAGTGTACAACGCTATGTAGGGTATCATGATAAGTGACAGAGCTAAGGCACCGGCTGTCGCGGAGAAGGAACCCGTGGGCACAACGACCGTCCAATAGACGGCGACCCCTGCAGTTATGGTGGGCACCTCAACCAGCGTTGAGGCCAAGTTCTCCACTAGCCTTCCCAACCGGGTGTTTCCGAACTCGGATATCACTACTCCAGCCAAAAAGCCTAATGGGAAGGAGATGAGTAAAGCCATCCCAACGACAATCAGTGTCCCAACTATTGCCGGCGCGATGCCGACCTCTATCTTTCCAAAGAGGAAAATTGGGGGCGGGATGTCCTTTAGGAGTATGCCTACGCCGTACTTCGCTATAACTTTAGCTCCGTTTACCGCTATCGAGCCGAGTATCCAGAGCAAGACGGCTAACGCGCTTAAGCTAATTAAATATATCAATGCTATCCAGAGAACTCCCCTACGCAATTATCTCAGCCTCCGTGAGAGCTCTTCCCAGCTTTCTGCCCAAGGCAAGTACTACACTTCCGAGAAAGATCAGGATTAGAACGAGAGCAGTTAACGCCTTGATGTGGTTAGGGTTCATCATTGCTTCCTCGAACTCGTTGACCACCAGAGACGTTATCGTCGATCCCCTACACAGCAAACAAGGCTTGAAAGGCTCTATGGAGTTTCCTATTAACATTGTAACGGCCATGGTTTCTCCCATGGAACGGCCCGCAGCTATTATCACTCCGGCCAGGATTGAGGATTTTATGTAACTCAAGTTTATTCTTATCACATCCCACTTAGTGCCCCCGAGCGCGTAGACGGCCTCTACGAGTTCATTTGGTACCATCTCGTACGAGTTCCTAATTATCGCGGAGGCGTAAGGAGTTATCATTAGCGATAAGATCAATATGGCCGTTATGAAACACTGAGGGCTTATCGCACTTGTGGAGAACAATATACCCAATACCGGAACTCTCGACAGTCCGGCCAGCGCCGGGTAAACCGTGTTCGCCAAGAGTGGACCGAAGATGAGGAGCCCCCAATAACCGTATATTACGCTGGGCACGGCCGCTATCAGATCTATTAGAGTTCCGAAAAATGTCCTCGTCCTTCGGGGCACTAACTCTGTTACGAAAACTGCCAATGCGACTGCCAGCGGGGTAGCCAGTAAAGTCGACCAGAAGGTCACCCAGAGCGTGCCTAAGATGAACTGTAAGCCACCGAACTTGTTGTCGTAGGGTGACCACTCCATCGAGGTTAGGAGCTCCAATATGTGCTTGGCGATGAAATCAAAGCTCATAGCGAACAAGGGTACTGTTAAAATAATTAGCGGTAGGACTACGCCTATAGCCCCTAATATCGCCACTACCTTCAGCGTCCTTTCCTTTATCATAAACCTTCGGGGCTTCCTACGTTAGGGCAAAATAAATTTTTCATCACTAATACACGAAGGTAAAAAGTACGGAAAGCGTGAACAGTAATAGCCACAAGACTAGGTCGTATCTCATAACTTTTGCTCCGTCGAGCGGATCCAGCGGCAGCAAGTTAAATGACGCTAGGAACCAGTTAACGTTAGAGATTATCAGCAAGCCCCAGCTCCCGGTTAGGTAGAACAGCGCTTGCGACGCCAACGCTACAGCTATGTTGGCGATTGGTCCCGCCGCCGCTATCACGCCCTCGGCCTTCCTACTGCGGTAAGCGCAAGCGAAGGTTACGGCCCCTGGGGCAGCGAAGACGAAGGATCCCTTACTTATCAACGCTAAGAACAACGCTATTGCCAACCCTGTAGGCCACAGGACGTATTCCGCCCGACACCCCATCCTCTTGGCGGTCTCCTTGTGTGCGAGTTCGTGAAAGATGAAACCCGTCGCCACGGCTAAGGCTACCCAGATCAAGAGGTACCAGAATCCAAATATCAAGTACCTTATTCCAAAGGCTACTGTTAGCACAACCCACGAGATCAAGAGTGCCGTGAGCCCGTACATAAACTTTATATATTTTTGGTTTGAGGGGAACCAAGCGTACATTTTAGAACACCTTCGTTCCGGGCTTCACGGGCTCGTTAGGAACGACGAAGACGGGCTTGGCCCGTTCGTCCTCTTGTGCCATTAGTATCATACCTTCTGATATAGAACCTGCCATCTTCTTGGGTTCTAAGTTGGCTACCACTACTACGTAGCGCCCGACCAGCTCTTCCGGCCTGTACCACTTCTTTATCCCACTGAGTATTTGCTTCTTCCCCAAGGGTCCCAAGTCTACTACCAGCTTTACCAGCTTCCTCGACTCGGGCACGTCCTCTGCCTCGATCACCTTGCCAACTCTTAAATCAATTCGACTGAAGGTGTCAAAGTCGACCATCTCCACCGCCTCGCACCCCGAGGTCGCTCTAGGGCCGTGAGGTTTAGAACCAATCAACGTTCTTTTCGAAATATCCTAAGACTTGCTCTATCCTTTCTACGGCCTCTGACGGAGAGGGCGTGGATTCTTCTTCTATTACCTTAAACCCTAATTCGGTCAGCATGGGAATAACCGCCCCTTCCCCGTAGCCTCCTCCCCCAGCACCAGCGACGGGAACGCCCAGCCTCCTCAACAACTCGCCTACCTTGTAGTACGCGTTAGTGGTCAGATTTAGGGCACCGCCCAAGGGGTCCTTCCAGTAGCCGTCGACACCCATCTGGGCCACTACGAAGTCAGGTTCGAAGTTTTCTATAGCTCTCTTGACTATTAGGTCTATGGCCATTGCGTACGCCTCGTCGCCCGCGTTTGGGGGCAAGGGTATATTGAGGGAAAAGCCCCTACCCTCCCCAGAGCCCAGCTCCGTGTACCACCCCGTTCCGGGATAGAAGCCAGGGTAGTACATGTGTATGCTCAAAGTAAGTACGTCGTGCCTCTCGTAGAAGATCTCTTGGGTACCGTCCCCGTGGTGGACGTCGAAGTCCAAGTAAGCTACTCGGTAACCTTTTCTAGACAAGGCTTCGGCCAACGCGGCGACGTCGTTAGCTGGACAGAAGCCGGCCGCTCTGCACTTACCGGCGTGGTGCAAACCACCGTAGGGCGTGTATCCAAAGCCTTGTTCTTCTGCTAGCTTCGCTGCCATGAAGACTCCTCCCAAGACGTCTACGAGCGTCGAGACGGAGCCTGGGTATATGTAGGTATCTCCGTAATCTATGACGCCGCCGATGAAGTCGAGCTCTCTTATCTTTTCTATCAAGCTTTCACAGTGTACTAGCTTAAACTCCTCTAAGGAGGCCTCTTGAGGAGGCACGAACTCTGCCTTACCAGTCATCACCTCTTTAAATTTCTTCATCCTAGCAATCCACTCGCGGACTACTGTGGGAGGCGCGAAGAAGTGCCTCGTAAACTTATCACTCCAAACGACCCTCATACCAACTTCCCTCACTTGATGTACGACGTAGCCCTCCCCATAACTTCGCAGTAGAGCCTTACGACGTCTCTGTACTTCAACTGCCAAGGACCAGTGTAGATTAAGTGAGCCTCCAGCCCGGAGGCAGCGTAGTAGAGGTCTTTGGTTAGGAATAGCGCCAGCGCTTCGGCCAAGGGTTCAAGGCTTGGGTAGCCCTTGCCCAAGGGAACCCTCTTCTTCATTATGAACGTTCTAAACTTAAACGCTATTATTTGACTGAATCTAAGACTGAAGTACTTGTTTGTCATATTCTTTAGCTTGTTAAATATGGATAGCCAAAAGTCGACAGTGGCTTGCTTGTCAGCTACGGTCAAGTCTCCATGAGCGTATGCCTTCGTTTCTCTCATGAAGTCGTTTTCTAACTGGGCCGACGGTATGACCCTTTCGCTTCCAACCATTTCTATGATCTCTTTTATTTCGTCTAAACTGCCCAAGAACCTCTCGGTATAGGTGGTCTCTAAGGAGACGTACAGTGAGGGAACTTCTTTTAGTATCGCCTTAACGACGTCTACGACGGGCTCGTAGTCGTATGGGATACCTCTCACCTTCGCTCCCAAATGCATGTTAAATATCTTGGCTCCGGCCGTGCTGGCCTTCTTAGCTGCTTGAACCATAGCACGCTTTACCTTTTCGTGAGTATACTTGTCATGATTCACTAAGCTGTAGTACGGCGCGTGGGCCGTGACCAAGTGGAAGTACTTTGATGAGAATTCTCTGTATTTTAGAAAATGTTCCTCAGTATAGTATTTTCTGGACAGCTCGGCCGGCGGTATTTCGGTGAGCCTCATCCCGGTCAGCGACGCACTCTCAAGCTTCGTCAAGCCGTTATAGGTTCCCCAGTCGAACAGGGCCACGAAGGCTTCCCCAGAGCGGTTTCGCGAGAAGGCTTAATCAGATAGCTTTTCAACAGTTTCTAACTTTTCCTTAATTTTGTCCGCTAGTTCGTCAAGGCAGTCGGCGAAGGCATATAAACCGTGAGGGACTAAAAAAGCAGAGGAGCAAGTGAACGAAGGCGGGAGCTTGTGGAATGGGACGACCTTTGCGTAGTAGCCCTTCGCCCCCTCCTTAACTATGATTGTATACAAACCCCCATTTTCCTTATAATAACACGCCGTGCAGTCGCCCAAGTCCTCACACTTCACGTCCAAGCCCTTAGATCTTAGGACTTCAGCCTCCCTCAAGCCCCCTCACCGCGTACGCCTCTACCCAACCGTCCCCCCTGCCGAGAGCTATTATGTTGCCCCTCCACGCTACGGAGAACAGCGTTAACTGGCATTCCTCAGAGAAGTAGAACGTCTTACGGAACAACAGTTTCCCCGTAGTGGCCTCGACCAAGTTGAGGGTCCCGCTGTACACCTCTGGGTAAACCAAGTACTTACAGTCGTCCGAGAAGTCCGGCTCTCCCGCCCAGCTGGCGGGAGCCTTCCACAAGAGCTTAGTTCCCTCGAACACTGCGATGGAGGAGGTATTAGTCAAAGCGAGTAAGCCCTTACACGAGGAGCCTGCCGTGGCCCCGGCCCTCAACTCCGCTATTATCTTGCCGTCTTTAAGATCTATTAGATATGTAGAGTTGTCCGAAGAGACGAATAGGACCGTGCCGTTTGTCCCTAGCCAGTTACACTTGATAGGGAGCGACCTCTCGGGAGTCACAAGCCTTCCGTCCCTCGTACACTTCGCTAAGCCCTCTTTGAGGGGCAAGGCGTAAGTGCAGTTACAGTCCACCTTTTTAATTACATTTCCATCAACTACGTAAACTTCGTGGTCCCCTACGAACGCGTACTTCCCAAAGGCGTACGAGGCGCGGAGTATCTGAGATCCTGGACACTTCTTGAGGGTCACTGCACCGTCGGTCCAGTTCAACAAATAGAAACAATGGGCGAAGGTCGCGACTCCCAGTTGAGGCCCTGGCGCTAAGGAGCTGACTAGCCAACCTCCCTCGAAGGACCACAACAATATTAGTTCAATCAAGGTTTTTTCCACCAAAATTCAAAATTGTAAGGAGTTATCAAAAGCATTTTTCCTTCGATAGTCGAAGCGCCGCGAGTTAAGTATTCCAGAGCTTCTCTCGCAGCTACAGAGGCCACCATGGTTACCATAGTTACTTCTTGAGGTCCCGTATGTTTACCCTTTCTCATTAAATTCCTCAATTTCAATTTGTTGTCAGTCATCAGCAGGATACCTAAGCCGGGCCTAACCATCGCGTGAAGAGTCTTGTACTTTTCCTCTACCTTTAGTCTGCTAGGTATATTGTCAGTTAGAGCTAAAGCTAGCGGAGCGTCCGGGAGCTCTTCTATGACCTCTTCAACGGCGTTCGGAAAGGCCTTGACCTTAGCCCCTAACGTCTCTAGCTTCCTCTTTAGAGCAAAGACCTTTCTCTTCCCAACGTCCTCGGGGAAGTAAGCTTGTGTGTATAAGTTCTTTTCTTCGACCACGTCGGGATCCACTAGTACGAACTCCTTCCACCCTCCTTTAGCCATTATTATTGAGGTCCAACTCCCCAGTCCTCCACAGCCTACTATAACGGCGGGCCTCTTCAAGGTACCACCTCACGTACTTTTCCAAAGATTTTTTAGTGAGATTGTCGAGCCTCTCCCTCCAGTTTGGCAAGCAACGCTTGCACACCCTAATCCCGGGCTGAACCTCTTCACTGCAACTCTTACAGACGAGTCGTCCGCACACGTAACACCTCGATACTGAGAGCCTCTTTCCGCAGACCTCGCACGTTCCCCTACGACACGCGGGACAGACCGGGGAATGCCTTTCGCAGACCGGGCGCCCGCAGACCTCGCACCTCGCTGTAGCCGAGGAATCGCAGAAATAGCACCTCACCGGCCCTTACCGCTACGGCAGAGCTCGCGCAGGCTAAAGGGGCAGCCAGAGTTGAGGACAGAGCCCACGAGAGGACGAAGAATATAGCCGTGGCTTTGATAGTATCCTTCACGCCAACGGCTGAGAGGGCGAGCACGTGCGCCAGTAAGAACCCCAGGCTTAACGTCAGCGAAAAGCCGTTGAGTATTGAAGTTACCGCCAAGAGAGTCAACCATAGTGCGGGTTTCATGTTCTTCAAGAGGGCGAATTCCGGATCGAAGATAGAGTAGACTACGTTTCTTCTAAATATCACTAGAAAGGACGTTAATAAGACAGTTATGGCGGTTAGGTATAGCGTGCTGGGACACACAAACAAGAACCCTGTGAGGAGCGATTGAGCATAATCGTATACTTCGTAGCTTAGGTAGGGCATCATGAGTGTTGTGATAGTATACGCTATTGCTTTTAAGTAGAGGACTTGACGGCCTCTGCTCCTCCACAAAGCGGCCGCGACTGGTACGGCCGCAACAGACAAGACCACGACGTCTGCCTTCCCTAAGAAGTACAGAGACAGTATAGTAATGGCGAGGGCGAAGTCAGAGGATGCGGGTACTAAGAATGTCGCTCTTAAATACTTCAAATACTTACCAACGTATGATGTCGTAGCAAAAAGGACAGAGTTTAACAAAATAAAGTTAACGTCCATGCTGGTCACCTACCAAGGGTATACACAGCCTTCCTTGCACTAGTACTGGGATCTCTATTCCGTACGTCTTCAACAAGTTTTCTTTAGTGAATATCTTTAGGGGATCACCCACAGCTATTAGTTTCTTGTTCAACAGCGCGACCCTTTTCACGTGATTTGCTATAGGTGTGATGTCGTGAGTTACTAAGATTATTGTAGCCCCTTCTTCCTTATTATATTTCTCCAAGAGCTGCGCCACGATCCTCGAGCTCTGGGCGTCGAGCGCAGAGAACGGTTCGTCCAAGAGCAAGAGCTCAGGCTTTGAGACTATGGCCCTCGCTATCAACACTCTCTGCTTCTGGCCTCCTGACAACTCTCTATAGCTCTTATGAGCCGCGTCTATCAAGCCCACCTCTTCTAACGCTCTGAGGGCCTTGTCCAAGAGGGTATCTTCGTCTTGTGGCTTGAAGCCCTCTATCAGACCCATCATTACTACGTCTATTGCCCTTAGAGGCACCTCGTCGTTTACGTTCTCTTTCTGGGGAACATATCCTATTTTCTTTGCGATCTCGCTTCTTTGTTTATACGGGTCTTTTCCAAATACTCTAACGCTTCCTCTTATCAAAGGCGTTAGGCCCAAGATGGTCTTTAATAGTGTACTCTTTCCAGCGCCGTTGGGCCCCATGATTGCCAAGAAGTCGCCCTTGGGTACATTCAGGGTAACCCCTTCCAGCGCGTATTCGTTACCATACCTTACCCAAACATCGTTTATTTCAACTACGTTAGAATAGGTCTTCGTAGCCGCGGAGCTTGCTCTTTAGCTTATCAAGAGCCTTCTCCTCCTCCTCTACCTCTTTTATGAACGTATCTTCCTTCTCCTCACCTTTCCGGAGGGCCCAAGCGCAGCGGCCGTCGGGCAACAAGTACTTCTTCTCACAGTACGCGTACTGACACCTATATCCTATACACTTGTCTCCTACTAAGCGGCATGTCACCACCGTAATAACTTTCCCTCTCTGGTATTTCTTGGTGAACATGAGGGCGTTTTGGGAGCAGCGGAAGAACGGACACGCTGGGTTGCACTTGTCGCCTAGAGGTTTTGGTTTTAGATCCCTACGACCCCTGCCGCCTCTCCTTACTCCGTTCCTCAACTTAAGCACCCACCTCGCTCCAAGTCCTCTCGTCGAGGGTATCTCACGGTAAGTACCATTTAAGCATAACGTAGTTTATAGAGCCGTTCTCTACTATTGCCATAATGTACCTCTTTCTCACTCCGTGTGCCATCCGACCTCCCTTTATTATTTCTGAGGGATCTATGATTGCGTTCTTTTTTATAACGTCAACCACGTAAGGGGCGTGGTCTATTCCGGGCCCGAACTCGTAGACCACGAAGTCTGAGCCGTACTTTAGCCCCGATCTCACGACGAATCCTTTGTCCCTCAGCTCTTTATATACTATGTATTTGTCATCCAAATCCTCCATGAAGTTCCAAATACTCTTTAACTCTTCGGGAGTATATGCTTTGTCGGTCGTTATGTCCCTTATTTCAATTACTCCGGTCTCCAACAAGTAAAGAGCTTCCAACGGCGAGAGCGCCAGTGGAGCCCTCACGTCCTCCGGCCCCTTTGGCTTTTCTATTCCCAATGGGTGACCGAAGAAGCCTCTCGAATATATTTCCTTGGCGGCAACGTCGCTGAGTACTATTACCCTGTCGCCGACCAAGTAGGCGGTGAACAAAGTTCACACCTTATGCATCAAGAAGTATTTTAAGTTTTCGGCAGCGTCCTTTAATATGTCCGATGCGTCTTCTAAGTTGCCCAGTATTTCCCACGAGAGGACTGCGGACGCACAGTCTTTAGAGCTCTCTAGAACATCCATTAGCTTGGAACGGTAGGTTTTATCTATCTCGTCTTCTAGGTCTATACTTTCGTCTACGTATTTCATTGCCATTTTAGGTTCAGTCACTACGCGGGCCGCTTTGGCTAACCGTTCTGCTTGATCGAGTAAGAGCCCTAGCAGCTCTTGTGTCTCGAGTAAGAGTTCTTCGTGCGCTTTTCCCCTCTTAGCGAGGATACCCAGCCTGTAGCAAGAGCCATCAACGTACTGGGCAGTGTTCGAAATGCCAAGAACTATGGGCATGAACGTATCTTTCATTATCAGTCCGGCGGGTAGCCTAACCAAGTACTCCATCGCTCTGTCCTTGTGATTTTCTATACTCTCCTTCAAACTCCTTACCTTTTGAAGCGCGGCATCTATCTCCACGCCAGTACCCCCGCTGGCCTTCTTGACCATGAACAAGGCCGCCCTTATCTCTTCTGTTAATACATTCATCAAGTTATTCAACGTCTCGATGAGGTTCATCTCGGCTATGCTGCTATACACTTTTGCTTGGGACTCGGGCTCTAAGTAATCGACGCCATGCTCTTCTTCCACTATAGCTCCCCCTTTAACTCACCAAATGTTCAAAGTAAAAAGCTCGATGGACGGTGAGACGTCAATTGTAGAGTCGTAGATAGCGTACTAATATTGATTAAATTTCTTTGTTTTACATGAATAGTGTTTAAATCGTGGAGACCGAGTTAGCTCCTCGAACATAAATCTAGGCTTAACTGTGCGGAAAGTAGCAATTTGGACGCCCGTTCTATATAGAAAGAACCAGAGTAGCGGAAGCTTCATTAGCGGGTAATGTTAACCCCCCTAATGGGGTTCTACAGGTGGCCACTAGGAGGGTTAGGAACCTCGGGGAACCTAACATAATTGATTTCGTCCGCTGGGAGAAAATAAACGACAGGGACAAGCTAATCCTAAAGACCTTGCTGAAGAATTCAAAAACAACGACAACAGATATAGCCGACAAACTCAACATAAGTGACGTAGCGACCAGGAGGAGGATCAAAAAGCTAGAGGAAGAAGGCATAATAAGGTTTTACACCACAATTCTAAATCCGAAGAAGCTAGGGTTCAACGTGGTGGCCCTTCTGCTTATAGAAACTGAGCCTTCCAGCGTGGACGAGGTCGCAAAGACGTTGGTTGAAATACCGCACGTAGTAGAACTAGGCACCCTCTTAGGCGACGCGAGCGTTTACGCCGTTGTGTGGGTAGAAGACTTGGAGAGTTTGGAAAACATCGTTAAGGAAAAGATAGGCAAAATAAAGCAGATAAGGAAGATACATACTTACCTGTTGGCCAAACATTACAAAATCAACGGGTTGCCACTCAAGGAGGGTGAACTTGTGCCGGATGATGGCGGGGACAAGACCTAAGTTTATTACCAATTTCGTGAAGGTAGCCTACAAGGACAGCAAAGGCCTGTCCAACGGGGACGGTTGGGGCTTCGCGGCATATTTGGAGGACGGCACGGTCATAATTAAGAAAAAGGTTGAACCTATATGGGAGAGTCTAGAACCGCTCCCGAGGGCGCCTTTCATCCTCCACGCCCGCAGGGCGGAGAAGCTGCCCAAATCCTTGGAGCACGTCCATCCCCACTTCTGCAACGGCATCATTTTGGCCCACAACGGCAACGCGGAGGTCCCGAGGCTCGCAGGCCTCAAGCTCTACCGAAGGACCTCGAGTGAGGCGCTGGCCTGCTATCTCGGGGCACTCCTAACCTCCGGAAAGGAGTTGGAGGAAGCGCTGGAGATCATCTCAAGGACGGTCAAACCAAAACCGTCGGCCAACTTCGTATCTATAATTCCGAGCTTGTCCAAGCTTGTAATATTCAACTACCACGCTGGTGACGAGTACTACGTAATGTGGGAAAAAGAAGGGGTTTACGCGAGCGAGCCTTTAGGGGGCGGCTGGCGCCCGCTTTCGAAGGACGGAAGTCCCGCGTGGGAAATTCTGGACCTCAGACCCTCTTAACGACTAAAATTAACTTGCTGTTTTCTTCCCTTACTTCAAGCACCTCTGCCCCAATAATCTTTAGCGCTTCTCTATACACGTCCACGCTCTCCTTGTATTCTATGGGGAGTATTATTTTTGCCTCTTCGCCCTTCTCGAGCTGCTGAACAGCCATCGCTATGTTAGACACCATGTCTCCGCAGACGACGTTCTGGTAAGCTAAGTCTATCTCTTTCATACTCCTCCCCGGCCCTTATCGTTTGGTCAGATATAAACGACGTACCTGCTCCTCAGACGCAACTCGACTATCCTGTTGCGGTCGGCCAGCAGGTAGGTCAGAGCGGCCCCGGTCAAGAAACCTCCAACGTGAGCCCACCAAGCGACTCCCGTGGGCATCCCGGTGAGGCTCCAAGCGCCCATTATCAACTGGTAGACAAACCATAAACCTATGAAGACGCTGGCCCTTATCGGGATTAAGAGAGGGTAAGGTGCAAACATAAGAGTCATCACGTGGGCGTGGGGGAAGAAGAGCACGTAAGCAGCTAAAACGCCGCTTATCGCGCCCGACGCGCCTATAGCGGGGGTGAGCCAGGGGTTCTGTCTCAAGTACGGACTCAGTATCATTGAAGGAGTTAACATTATTGAGAGTAAGTGGAAGACCGCGGCCCCCAACCCGGAAAGCAAGTAGAGAATCAAGTACCTCTTCTTTCCCAGTACGGTCTCTACGTTGTCCCCGAAAATGTAAAGGAATAGCATGTTTCCCGCGATGTGTTCTATGCTGCCGTGGAACCACATGTGCGTCAAAAGAGTATACTCCCTCATCCCGTTTACAACGAAGTATGGTACCACGCCGTAGTTCTTGATTAGTTCGTCGAACATCAGTACGTTTCCTTGTAGTAACAGCGGTAGTTCCAACACGGCGAACACCAAGATATTTAGTGTTATTATTGCTGTATTAACTATCGATTTTCCCCTTACTGTGTTTATATCGTAGAGCGGTATCATCCTTCAGTCCGCATCCTGTAAGAAATAGAGAATTCAAAAGACTTGTCCTCTCTAGGACTGATGTATTTATACACCCATCTGGGAGCCGTGCCGGAGGAGGACCGTGCTATTAAAAAGAGAATACATGCAAATATTAGAAAAATTTAAGGATAAGGAGGAAGTCGACATAACCGAAATTGCTACTGGCGAGTACGAGGAGGCCGAAAGCATTTTATTCATCTTGCTCTCCTTGGAGGTGCAAGGGCTTATAGAGCCGGTCAGCAAGGAGAAGCCTCGAAGTTTCAAGCTGACAGATGCCGGCAAGAAGGTCTTGGAGGCTTGGGAGGAGGCCGGAAAGCCGGAGACGGAGAGGTGGTTCGACAGCTCCATCCACGCGGCCGTGTGGAGCTTGTGGAGGACTTCTGCAAAGGCGCCCAAGGACTGGTTCACACCTTTGAGGGAAAGGGGGCTGGTAAACGAAGAGGGGTTATTAACCGACGCTGCCAAGAAGCTCGTCATGCAGTTTGAGCCTAAGGTAAGACCAGCGAAGATAAGGGTCACTAGGGACTTGGGCTGGACCTTGGCGAGGATCCCTCCGGGACTTGCAGCAGTCTCTCCACTCAGTAAGTTCCCTGAGGATCACATAGACTTACTCGAGGCGATGGGCGTCATAGTCTTTACTTCCCCAGATAGGAAGTACTACGCGCTCACGCGTCTCGGACGGTTCTTGAGAGAGGCGGTCAGAGAACTCAGACCGGTGGCTATGGAATACGTCCTCGTAAATATGAAGATAGCAAATATGGTTAAAAAACTTGTAGAAGGGAGCGAGTTAACAGAGGAAGAAAAGTATTGGTTGATGAACTTGGGGTATTACAGAGGCGGCAAACCTACGCGCGCCGCCAAGTGGTTATACCTAGCACTAAAGGAGCTGGAAAGGGGAGAATGGTGGGACACGTTCCCCGTGGGCTTGACTAGGGTGGACGAGTGGGTACTCAAGACCATAGACCACTTGTGGAAAAAGGCCGAAAACAACCCAGAACTAAAGCCGACCAAGAAGTTGGTACAGTACTGGATAGAAAAGCATAGGGACGAGCTAGGGATGGACGAGGAAACCTACAAGGAGCTGGAGTTCAGCGACTACACGATAGGTCTTGCCCTCTATCGCTTGGAGGCAGCGAGGCTGATAAACTCCTATGAAGAGAAGGGTAAGTTGGTCTACGAGTTGACGGAATACGGCAGGAGGCTGCTGGAGGTACTAGGCCAAGTGACGGAGGTGCCCGCCCACGCCGTAAAGACCTTGGTCTACGCGGACAAGGGTATACCGCCGTTCAGACTCTGGATAGAAGACGCTATACGCTGGGGGCTGATGGGGCCTCAAGGGGCCGGCAGCAAGGCCAGAGTGCTCATGTGGATATCGAGAAAGGTAAAGAGGATACCTCTAATAACTAAGTTGGAACACGTAGTGTTACAGAAGACCTTGCCTTCTAGGAGAGCAGAGCCGTTGGAGGAACTAGTCAAGAGGGTGAGCGCCCTAGGTTACGACGAAGAGGAGGTCAGAGCGGCTATCTACTGGCTAGAGATGTGGGGAGCGGTGGAAGTTTATGGGAACGGCTACGTCGAGCTTACTGAAATAGGCGACATGATTAAGCACGCTTTAGTGGCCACCCCTCCCGGCGTGGCCACGCCGGTCCACCCGCACTTCATAAGGGTATTACAAGCGGTTAGGGAGCTCGGAAGCTACGAGGACGTGGCCGAGATAGTCAATAAGACTAGGCTTACACTAGGTATAGTGAAGGACGCTCTAGTGGTCGCTAGGGAAGCGAAGCTCCTCGGCGCTAAGGGCTTGACCGGCGAGGGGGAGATGCTGTTAGAGGCCGTCGAGAAGATACAAGCCCACGTGGAGGAGGGCGTACAATAAACTCTTTTCGGAGCTCCGTCTTCGGGGCTCGCTTACTTGAAGGTCCGTCTGGTCCTGGTGGAACCAGAAGGCAAGATAAATTTCGGGTTCATACTGAGGTTGTGTAAGAACTTCGAAGTGGACGAAATAGTACTGGTAAGGCCGAAGTTTGATATATATGACGAAGAAGTGCTCAGGTTCGCGGCTAACGGGAGGGATTACGTGAGCAGAGTTAGGGTAGTCGAAAATTACAAGAAATCTTTAGAAGGTTTGGTGGTATGTACGAGCTCTAAGGTTTCCAACGTAGACCCGCTCAGAGACTTTATCTTGCCGTGGGAGCTCAAGGAAAAGTTCGGCGAGCCGGACAAGCTTACCCTAGTCTTCGGCAGGGAGAGCGTCGGCCTTACTAGGGAGGAACTGAAGGAGTGTGACGCCCTTCTCCACGTGCCGGCCTCCTCCCAGTACCCAGTGTTAAACCTGTCCCACGCAGTCGCTGTGGTTCTGTGGGAGGTGTGGAAACAATATAGAATAGAAAGAGGGACGTCTGTCGAAAGGCCAGACGAGAAGGACATGTTGCTAACTTTAGGCGTGCTTGAACGTTTAGCGAAGAGGCTGGTAAGGGACGAAAGTAAGAGGGAGAGGACAATGATTGCCGTGAAGAGACTCTTAACAAAGGCTACTAGACAAGAGCTACGGAACTTGTTGTACTTGCTCAGCAAGTGCGCCAACCAGTTGGGGGAATGAAGGAGAGGAGCCCCTCTCTAACCATCGCTATCCCAAGTCCCGCCATAAGTATCGCCAGTATTCTGCTCAGGGCGAGAGTTCCGTTCTTTCCTAACAGTTTATCCAAGTACCCTCCTAGCAACAGAATCGGCAAACTTACTAGCATAACTCCCACTACGACTAGCGCGAGCTCGAAGGGCCCTAACACGGACCTATAGTAAAGTACCAAGCTTATGGCTCCGGGTCCGGCCAGCATCGGAATAGCCATCGGAACTATAGCCACGCTCTCGGGGTCTATCATCTCTGCTTCACTCTTTCCCAATAGAGCTTGGATAGCGTAGATGAGTAGGATCAAGCCAGTAGCTACCTTTATATCTTCTAACGTCATTCCGAACGGCCTCACTATCAAGTCTCCGAACAACGCGAATATCAATAAAATAATCGTCGACAAAGTCGCGCTCCTGATAATAATCCTCTTTCTCCGTTTGGGGTCGAAGCTTGAAGTTAGTTGGTAGAACACGGGAGCGTTAGTAAAGGGGTCAATTATTACTAACATAGAGATAAATGCGTTTATCAAGTCATACGGGTTCATTGTTTAGTACCCCCTAGAAGTCCAACAGCTTCCTCCCCCGAAAGGCTAGGAAAGTCTCCAGCATGGCTTTGGTGACGCCCCTACCTCCTTCTTCAATATCCCAGTAGTGCTTCAGAGCCTTTCGTGCAAACGACTTTAGTATAGCGGTCTGCTTGTTGAATGAGATACCCGTCTCCTCCGCGACCTCTTCCCATTTCTTCGCCTGTAATACTTTAGTTATCAATACTATCTTCATTTCTTCGTCTATTTCCGGTCTCCACGCCTTGGGTTGGGACCAATAGGCCAAAGTTAAGCGGTACAACAAGTCACTCGCCGCTTCGAAGGTCATGGGTCCGTAGGCGTAGATCCAGAGCCTATCTAAGTCCACCGGATGGAAGTGAGGGACCTTTAGGTCTGGTTGGAGGGGCAAGGGCTCCGTTTCTAAGATGAGCTTGGCTACGTCCCACTCCAAGTCTTTGTAGTTGAGGTGCAGCGCCATCAATACCCTTCTGCGGAACAGCCTGTTGGCCTCCATTATTAGGCTCCTTAGGTTCTCGCTGAGTGGCTTTGCCAAGAGTATGGTAAATTCGCCGCTGGAAGGATTTCTGTCGGGGCTCATGTGAACCGGTATGAAGCCGGACCTCAACCAGAACCTCAAGAGTTGGGCGGTGACACCAAATCCCGAGGCGACCCAGTCGTAGCCCCTCTCAGACGCCTCTTCGGACACCTTTCCTAGTCCGAACGTGCCTATGCCCTTTCCCTGGACCTCTGGATGCGTCGCTATTCTTACTATTCTCCAACCCTTCGTATGCGCGAACTCCCTAACCCTCAAGTGCTTCAAGAACCTGTCGGGTATTATGTTTCCCGCTATCTTCCCTCCGGCTAAGAGGTCATCTATCATATCTTCCGGTATGGGACCTTCCTCCGCTAAGTGGATCGCCCCGACTACCTTACCGGTCTCCGTGATGACGGCCCGGGGCTTGTGGTGGGGGGCGTCGGCAATCATCGCCAAATCGTCGGGCTCGTTGCGGTAATGTGCTAGGACGTATATTCCGAAGAGCTGTCTCAAGATTCCTTCGCCTTCTTCCGAGAAGAGCCACTCCGGGTCGAGCTTTAGGTACTTTAACTTCTTCTCCTCTATTGCTTTCAAGTCCTCGCCGTCCAACTTAGCGGGCTCCGCGTCCAACAGGAGAGCGTCGTAAAGCCATCTCTCTACGGGGTCGCCCAAGGCGTACCTTATCGGTTCGGTCATGCGAATCATTTTTAATTCAGTCTTCTTGTCGTTCTTTAAGGCGGGTAAGAAGCGTACGTTAAAGCCCCTTCCGGCGCCCTCGTAGCCGTGTATCGTGGTTGCGAAAAGGCTCCTCTTATGGTTCTTCCATATTTTGTGGAGCAACGGGACCGGAATTCCTGCGGCCTCGTCCACCACTACCAAGTCTGCACTTTTGGTGGCGGCGTCGGCCGGGGGCCAGTACTCTATGCTCCAACCCTCTCCGTGAATTTCGTAAACGTAACCCTTCCTCTCTAACCTTTTAGTCTTAACCTCTAAGATGTTAGCTGCTTTTATTGCTAAGGTGAAGAGTGTCTGGACGCCTATGGGGTCTGCGCTGGTTACTATTACCCTTACGAAACCACCTTTCGACTTCTTGAACGTTTCCACGAACCCTACGAGCCCGATCCCCACGGCCCCGCTCTTACCCCTGCCCCTGTCGGCTGTAACTGCCAACACCCTGTGACTCTTCTTCCTCCCTAATAGCCACTCTATCCCTTGGATTACGTTAACTTGATCTTGGGTAAGTGCCAATTCGTAGAGCTTTCGAGAAAACCGGACCTTCTCCGGTATTTTTGGCCTCTTCGGGATCCATTTAGGGCTCTCAAATCTTTCCTGTTTGATTATTTCGTCTTTATCAGCGTGGTATATGTGCGAGGGATGTTTCATCAGCTTCCTCTTAAACCACGTTATGAAGACGTGGCGCGGCTCTGGGTACTGTGGTACGGTCAATAGCTTCTTAAACAGCGTAATTCGGGCGTCCCACTCTTCCCACTTGGGGACTATCAAGACGACAGGGGCCCCTCCTTCGACCACCTCCACTAGCCTTCCTACGTCGTTCGGCCTCAAGTCGTGTGTTAGGTCCAGCACCAAGCCTTGGTACGTACTCCCGAGGAGCTTCTTAGAGGCCTCATAGACATTTATGCTTAGTTCTATGTTTTTTCCATTTTCTTTGACCCCGGATTTAACTATGTCCTTTATTTTCTTAGCGTCTTCGAACTCATCGTGGAACACGTAGAGTACCGTACCTTTTTCCATGTCCCTCCTGTGTCTTATCCTGTCGTATAGTAACAGAACCTCCTTGACCACCTCCCCGACCTTGGAAGGGTCGTCGCCGGAGACGACCACCAACCTCCTGTGTTTTCCCTCGACCGCGTTTTCAAGGTCGTCCTCAAGCCCCCTTAAGAATCGTTTTAACATTAATTTCGGCCCTTGCGGACCCGCGCGGTGGAAGGCTATTAGGAAGGTAGTGGACGCTCACGTCCACTTACACGAGGATCCCACGATGGTAAGGCGAGAGATCGTTTTGGTGGCTGTTTCTGACGACTTGAAGAGTTCGATCAAGACCATATCGCTTAAGAGCGAGAACGTCGTCCCATGCGTTGGCATTCACCCTTGGAGCTCGCTTGAGACCAGCGACTCGGAGCTGAGGGAGCTTGGAAAGCTAGCGGAAACGGCTCAGTGCTTGGGCGAAATAGGGTTGGACAGGAGGTACGTCTCGGACATAGAGAGGCAGAAAGTGGTCTTCGAATACTTCTTGAAGCTCTCCAAAGAATACTCCCTACCCGTCAACCTTCACGCGCTGGACTCTTGGGAGGAAGTCTTCAATTTGCTTCTGAAGTATGACGTAGATAAGGCGTACTTCCACTGGTTCAACGGCCCCATCTACCTTTTAGACGAGATAACCTCTCAAGGTTATTACGTAGGCATTAACGCAGCGGCTAAGCTGCAGAAGAAGCACATGAGGGTAATAGAAAGAGCCCCCCTTTCATCCATAATGACGGAGAGCGACGGCCCTTATGCTTATAGGGGAGTAAAGCTAACTCCCGAGGCTATCTTAGAATTGATTAAGTTGATTGCCGACGTTAAAAAGGTAAGCGAAGAAACGGTGAAGAACGCTGTGTGGCGCAACTTCAAGCGCTGGTCGGGCGCCCTCGCCCAAGGCTGAACTCCTCACCCCTCGGCCCGGGGGAGCGCTCATCGGACAGCGGGTTCCCGCACACGAGGCAAAAGTTAAACTCGTCTCTGTACTTAAGCCCACAGACCTTGCAAACCTTCATCGAGCTCACCCAAAGCCTCGCTTAGCGCTCTCGCGAACTCCCCGTCCTCCTCCCTTACTTTATTTATGATTTCCTTTAGGTGCGCTAGCATAGTATCTTTTATTTCCCCGACCCTGGAAAGTCCCATGCTTTCGTACTTTTCAGCTTGCCATAACGTTGCCAGCGTTTCGCTTACTTTAGCTAGCGTCCTCTCGCGGCTCTGCTCGTCTATATAGGCTTTAGAGTATTCTACGACCTTCAACGAGTTTAACTCCTCTATAGCGTTTAATTCCAAATCCTCCTTCACGCTGCCTACCTTGTCGGCAGTCCACTTGGGCAAGTCTCCAACTAGGACTTCGGGGAGGTCGTGCGCTAGCGCTATGGAGGCAGCCCTCTCGGGATCCACCTCTATGCCTACTTCCTTTAGCTTTAATCCGAGCTCCAATGCTATTAGTGCCGCATAGAAGGAGTGGAGGGCTACCGTTTCCCCGAGCGAAGGGGGTACTCCCCTTTGCATCCACCCCGTCCTGACCAAGGATGCAGCTGCATCTAAAACTTCCCTTAACTTCATGATTTCTCTATCCCCTAAGGTTTAGTAGTTTCTCATACTCCTCTTGTAAACCCAGTAGACGTCTTCTTCGGTCACGGGCCTCGGGTTTGTAGCTAACAGCCTCTTCTGGTTCAGCGTTTCTTTTGCCATCTCCATCAAGTCTTCTTCCTTAACTCCGACGGCTTCAAGTCCCGGCGTAAACTTTATGTCTCGTTGGAGGGCTCTGATAGCGTTGGCTGCCCACTCGGCACACTTCGCTAGGTCCCTCTCCGGACACTTCTCGCCGGTCAACAGTTCTCCGACTCTTTTGGCCTTCTCGTAGTTGGCTGGCGCGTTGAACTCCAAGACTGCCGGCAACAGTAAGCCCACCGCCTCTCCGTGGGTCACTTTGTAGCGCCCTCCGAGCGGGTAGGAGGCGGCGTGCGCCAGTCCCACACCGGCGTTACCGAAGGCGAGGCCTGCCAAGTAGCTGGCTATAAGCATCCCAGATCTAGCCTCCAGATCGGTCTTACCTTGATATACCGCCCTCCTCAAGTACTTACCTATAAGCTCTATTGCCCTCTCCGCTAGCGCGTCGGTTACCGTGAAGGAGCCCACGTAGACCGGTCTCATGGCCGGGTCCTCCGGCCTCTCCCTTGCCCAGTAGGGCTTGGCTATGTAAGATTCCACGGCATGAGTAAGTGCGTCCATCCCTGTGTCGGCTGTCACTTTAGGAGGCATAGAGAGGGTAAGTTCAGGGTCTAACAAGGCCAGAGCGGGTCTCAAGAAGTCTGAGCTTATGCCTACCTTTACTCCAACGTCCTTTAAGGTAACTACGGCCACGCTCGTGACCTCGCTACCAGTACCAGCGGTGGTGGGGACGGCTATCATGGGCTTGACGGGCCCAGGGACGGGCTTCCCCTCCCCGTAGGGGGGAGCGACGTAATCCCTAACCCTTCCACCGTAGGTAGCGAGCAAGTTAGCTATTTTGGCCGTGTCTAGCGCGGAGCCTCCGCCGACGGCTATTACCGAGTCCGCCCCGCTCTCCGCCAGCGCCTTGGCAGCCTCTTCAACGCTCTCGGCAGAGGGCTCTGGTTCTACTCCGTCCCAATAGGGGACATCCTTTCCAAGTATTTCCCTAATCCTGTCCGTTATACCTCTCTTTACCCACCCTTTGGTAGTTATCAAGAAGGGTTTCTCTACTTTAAGCCTCTCTAAGTCCACCTTGAGTTCGTTCAGCGATCCCGGTCCGAACTTGCTACGAGGCGATCGGAACTCCCAGACGTAGTCGCCGAAGGGGTTGTACACGGTCATCGCCGCGCCCGAAAACCTCTGACAAGTATTTAGTTTTTAAGGAAGTGAGGACAAGCAGCGCTTTGAAGGCTAATGATGCGCATAATCGTGCGAAGTAATAGGGACGCCGACGCGGTCAGGGCAATGCTAGACCAAACCCTCCCATCTTGGAACGTCGAGTTGACAACGCTTAAAGGGGCGAGGAAGGAAAAGATATTAGACGTTATTGATCATGTCGTAAATCCCGACGCAATTAACATAGTATTATTAGGAAGGGAGGATTCCGAAGTAATAAGGAAGTTAGTCGAAGTTACGCCACCTAACGTGATAGTGCACTTGGTGCCGAGGGCTAGGGTTAGGAACGCCAGACTATCCCACTTGAGGTGGGAACTTGAGAGAGCCAAGGCCCAGCCTAGGGGTTGGGTTCGGTGGCAGGACGAGGTACCTTACTTGGGAAAGAAGTACCCCGCGAGGGTGGAGCCGAGCGAGGAACCCTTCCTAGCGTGGGGCCTCTGGTGGAAGACCTTAGGCTTGGGCAAGCCCTCTAAGGACGCATTCTTGGTCTTTAAGAGGCAGAAGGGTTTCCACGAAATATTTTCAGAAGGAAGAACGGTAGCCATGTTCGAAATGAACGACTATCACTACCCTAAGGTAGTTAAATTGGGAGACGTTAAGGGTTTCGACATAATGAGGTCTGTCGAGATGAGCAAAGAATTTCTCGATATATGGGAAAAAGTCTCTTCCTTCACGCTAAGGGGGTGCGAAAAGGCCGTCGTCCCGTGGAGCGGCGGGAAGGACAGCACAGCTGCCTTGATAATAGCAAAGAAAGCATGTGACGAGGTTGTTGCGGTTTACGTCGATACAGGGGTCGATATGTATCTGAATAGGAAGTACGTAGAGTTCTGGTCAGAGCGGCTGGGTGTAGATTTGATAATTAAAGAGGTTCCAGTGAAGAGCCAGATATTTCAGAGAGGCCTCCCTACTAGGGAGGAAAGGTGGTGTACCGCCCTCAAGTTGAAGGGGCTGGAGGAGATAATAAAGGAGGTAAAACCTGACTACATAGTTGTGGGCGACCGGGACGCCGAGTCCCAAGCGCGCTCGGCCAGATGGGAAGAGAGGGTTTGGGAGGGCGTTGGCACGGTCAAGGCCCCTTTGAAGCTCTGGAGCGCCGCGATGGTTCAGCTGTACTTGTTTAGGAACGGAGTACTGCCAAATCCGCTCTACGCTTCGGGCTTCTACCGGTTAGGCTGCTACGTGTGTCCCTTCTTCCGAGCCTACGAGAGGGAACTCGTGAGGTCCGTGCCTCCGGCCAAGCTCGGGACGGACGAAGAACTTCTGAACAAGTTCTTAGGGGTGAGGGCGTAGAGCCCACTAGGTAAAGACTAATGATGTGCCAATCCAAGGAGAGGTTCTTTTTAGAGTTCGAAAAGCTAATGATAGAGAGCGCCAAGGACGAAGTTAATTGGGATTCGACAGTAATAATGGAAATACTGGCAGAGGCTTCCAACAGCTTGACGTCCATTCCGTGTACGCCCAAAACGTCGGTTAAGTGGTCCAAACTAACGGAGATCGTAAAGAAAGCCAGAGAAGAGAACGACCGTTTCCTCAGAAAGATTTATGCAGAGAAAATTAGGGACGGCGCACAAACCTTGGTGAATTTAGAGAGGGAATGGAATGTCAAGTTAAACGTGATATTGTTAATATCGATAATGGTAAGCTTGATGATTAGGCCACTCACGCTTGCCAACTACGTCCCGTGGGCGAGCTTGTTGATTTATCAAGCCTTGCCCTTAGTGGCTCTGGGCATACTCGCGCTCTCAGGATTAATCCTCTTGGCTTCCAAGCCTGCTTTGGGACTAATATTCTTGTTGTCCGCTATAGGAGGGTACCTAGAGAGGGATGTGGAGTTGGACTTGAGCGTGCCTAAGGGGGTGAAGAGGATATCCCGGGAAGACGTAGAACGCTTGTTCGTTCAGTACTACGGTGAGAAGCTAGGGCGCGAGCTCTTCCGTTTCGAGCTATATCAGCTGGTGATATCTGGAAGGACCGTTGAGGAGGCCCTTTCTGAACTATGGGAGAGACTCACCAACACACAAATATCCTCAAAGGGTTCTGGACAACCAGGAGGAGAGCGTGTCAGCGCCGGGAGGAGGGAAGACCAAGGAACTGAAGATAATAACTAGACAAGTGCTGACCGTTGAAGACGTCAAGAAAAATAAGAACATGAAGATAGTGCTACACATAGTCAAACACTTGGGCGAGATCTCAGAAAAAGGATTGACGAGATTACTCTACGAGATGAAGGAGAAGGGCGTCGACTTGGGATACGAGTTCGTGAAAATAGGGAAAGTAATAGGAAGCAAGGATCTCCACCAAGACATAATGGATTTACTCTACGTAGGACTCTTAGAGAGGAATCCGGCCAAGAACAAGCTCAAGTTAACGCGCGACGGGGAGGAATTCTTGGAGAAGTACAGCCTCCCCGAAGAAGAGATCAAACCCATATTGTCGCTAGTTGATCAGTTGAAACCCGTGATCGAACCGATAGAGGCCGAAGTCGAGATGAGGAGGAGGCCGTAAAGTTGAGCACCGAACCGGGCGAGATCCACCTAACTATATTGATGAAGCCCGAGTTCTCAGAATACCACGTAAGTGCCAACTACGGTGAAACCCCGGACGAGGTGAGAAGCAAGCTGGCAGAGAAGCTCGGCATAAGCCCTTCAAGGATAAGGCTATTCATAAAGAGGCCGGACGGGGCGGAATACGAGATAACCCACTCTTCGGAAAGCGTGGGCCAGATAGTTGGCGTTTACGGGAACGTCTGGTACGCTTCCATAGAAGAGCCCTACGGATCGTTGATCGACGCTATCGAGATTTTCAGGGAACACTACTTAGGTTCGACTGAGCTGCGAAACAAATATTCCCCTCTGGCCAACGATCCGGGTTTGGGCATTTGGACGGAGAAGCGTTGTAAGAAGAAGGAGTACTGTAGCCCTTCCAGGCTCTATCGGGTCTTCGTTTTTCCTAGCCTCGGCTACCCCATCACCCAGCCTTTAATATTCGTCTCTCCTAAAGTACTTCATAAGTGTTGTTTTTACAACTTGAAGTCCCAATTCTTTGAAATAAAGGCCAGAGAACTGCCGGAGTTGGCGCCGGCCTTCGAAGAGGCTTCCAAGTTAGTGAACGTTAATATGTGTGTCATGCATATAGAATCTTGGGAGTACTTAAGAAAGACTGAAAGGAACCCCCTAGAGGTGCTAGACGTTGCCCTATGTACGGACGTTGGACTCTGTCACAGTACCGGTACATAACGTCATAATAGACCCTAACATATTCATTCCCTTGGTTGAGGTGGGCATCAAGAATAACTGTTACGAGCTCACTTTAGATGCGTCTGAAGACGCGGTGTCGCTCACGGGAAACATGAACGACACTATAATATTAATTGATGGAATCAGGTACATGAAGGTAATAGAAAAAGGACCGACGTACGTGAGGACATACGACTTCCTACCGAACGACATAATCATTGCACACTACCACTGCGGCATCCCTCCCGAGCCCTCCGCGGTTGACGTAGAGACCATGAAGTTGGCGCTTAGAGCCCAAATAATGGCCACGTTGCCTGGAAGACCGCGAGTCTTCGGCATAATTTCGCCTGTCGTGTCCGCCTCTTCCTTTTGTTTGTCTTTGAGCCTTTACTAACCGGTGCCCAGTGCCACGATAGCCTTCACTACAAAACGCTTGAGGCTGAGCGAGGTCGAAGCCTTGGAGAAGGTTAAGAAGGGCTTCGCTCTCTTAGAGAAGGATGAAGAGGAGTACTACTTAAACGATTTATGTGAGAGGCCGGAACGAGGGTGCTATCCTTTCCGTTACGGGTCCGTGCCGGAAATAGTGTTAGAGGACTTCATATTTATTATTTCATATAGTATAAATACAAACAGCAAGAAGTTTCCATACGCAAAAGTGACGCCGTCCAAGGTACTCGTATATGAAGTAGAGGTCGCTAATTTGGACGTAAGGGAGGCGACCATACGGGGTCTCGTGTGGCGACTCCGAAGGGCTTCTACGAGCGGACGCTAAGGTACTTGCAAGAGGTCGCAAACCCTGAGGAGCTAGAGGACAAGAGCGTTTTGGTAGGCGGCATAGGCACCATAGGTTCTAGATTGGTCAGAAACCTAGCCCGGTTCAATTTTAAAAGAATAACAATAGTTGACATAGACTACGTCGGCCCAGAGAACGTAGGTTACCAATGTTATCATACGGAAGAGATAGGCGTGGCCAAGGTTACCGCGTTAAGCGAGAGGTTTCAGAAGTACCACCCTTGGACGAACGTTCAAGGGGTTTACTTAGAAGTCTTCACCCCATCCGGCTTGAGTTCCTTCAGCGAATTGAAGAAGTTTGCAGAATTGGTAAAGAAGAGCGACGTCGTAGTAACGGCCTTCGATACCTTGCCTCCTCGGGCCACTGCGCTGTTGCTGGCCGTGAAATACGAGAAGAAGTACGTCGACTTAGGTCTTGGGAGTACCAGGGGATACGTCAAGGTATTAAAACGAGGGTACTGCCCGATCTGCTCAAAGGTGTGGCACGAGAAGGCCACTTACTATACTAACCCTAATCTGGCTGAGCTTGTGGCTGCCCTCGGAGCACAAGCGGTTTTGCGGATCGCGTTGGGCATGGACTGGCCTAGCGAAATACACGTTAACTTAGAAGAACCCATGAGAGCCTACATGGCTAGCGACGTCAAAAACGAAGGGTGTCCGCTTTGTTCTGAGGAGGTTAGGTCGCTGAGGATCGAGGAGGTCCCTAAGTACTTAGTAAAAAACGTGTACTAATTGTTTACCTAGGTGTTAGGTTAGTAAAGAGCTTCAGTCCCTCGCTGGGGCTCCAGAACCCTACGTCTTCGAATGCGGGCTTGCCGTTAACTATCTTGATGGTCCAGACGCTGTAGCTGGTACTCAGAGGCTCCTGATATATGGCGTTCATGCTCTTATCACCGCTGAAGCCTTTGTATATGTAGCTCATTTCTATTATGCTGTGCTCCACCAAGTTAGGGTTGTAGCTGGCCGCCCTCAAGGCGCCTAGAGTCACCAGCCATACGGCGTCGTAGAGGGTGTCGCTGAAGACTACTGGCGCTTTGCCGTAGACACTTTCATAGTACTTAATGAAGTTGCCGGAGGTGTAGGGTGCAGTTCCCAGTACGTGCTTTGTTGCCAACACCCGCGCCACTACGGGGTCCTCTATGAGAGCGGGACCCTTTACGGCTTCAGTGAAGAACCACGGGTACCTCTGCAAACCCAGCTGTAAGGCTTGGCGCAAGATGACCTTGATCTCGTCAAAGGCGAGCCATACTATTGCTTGGGGTTTGTAATTGTTGATCGTCCTTAGCTCGGCGAGGTAGCTCCTGGCGTTGGGGTCGTATGGTATTAGGTAAGCCTTTCCCCCTTCAGACTCGAAGGCCTGTTTGAAGGCCATAGCGAATCCCTTGCCGTAGTCGTCGTTTCTGTAGAAGAACACCACTTTGTCGTATCCAAAGCTCTTGACGACCTTGGCTAGAGCCTTCGCTTGGAATAAGTCGCTGCTAACGCTGAAGAATACGTAGCTGTAGCCCAACTTAGCTATGTAGTCGCGATTGTTGAACCTAACGAGCGGGGAGGTGCTGGAGTGGCTCATCAATATTACCTTCAGTTCACCGTTGATTACGTCTTGGAGGGTACCGACGGCTGCGCTGGTGGCGGGGCCGACGACCAAGCGAACTCCGTCCACGTTGACGAGCTTCCTAACTTTTTCTAGGGCTACTTGCGGGTTGGTTTGAGTGTCCTCTACAACCCACGTTACCTTGAACGGGAGACCCAGCTCCTTGAAGCAGTAGTTTAAGTCCCTCGCGGCCAGCTCTACTGCGTAGCGTTCGTCAGAAAAGCTGGCCAGAGCACCGCTCATGGGTATTAGAGCCCCTACCTTTATGACAGTTCCTCCGAGGCCTTCTCGTACCTTCTCTAGACCGCCGGCTCTCTCTATGGCCACCTTGATGTAGCTGCACTTAGGCCCTCCATACGCTTCTTGAGGCGCGAGGGCTAAGGCGGTGGATGCCGTTATTGCTAATAACAGTAGCAAAGGGAGGGACTTCCTCATGGCACTATCTCCAAAGTCTGGGGGCGACTTTCGGTTTAAAAACTTCAATTTATTCTCACTTAGGCCTAATGGACATGAATAGTTCTATACCCTTCTCCGGATCCCAGAAACCTGCCTTGACGATAGTAGGCTTGCCGTCAGTTATCTTTATAGTCCAGTAGTGGTAGGACGACTTCATGACCTCTTGGGTCAATGGATTGAACGTCTTGGGCCCGGTGTAGCCCTTGAAGTAAGCTCCTACCTCGAGGAGCGCCTCTCTGATTGCGTCAGCGTCGTATTTCTTGGCCTTTAATACGCTGAGGGCCGAGAGCCACAATGTGTCATATATATAATCAGCGTAGAGCATGGGCGGTATGCCGAACCTTTCCTCGTACAGCTTTGCGAAAACGTCGCTACCTCCTGGCCCGGTACCCATGCCGTTCTTTATTGCAACTATCTTGGCTAAGTAGGGGTCGTTCAAGAGTACGCCTCTGCAAGTCTCGCTGAACAACCACGGGTACTTCTGTAGGCCTAACTGTAGGGCTTGTCTCAGTATTACCTTCAACTCGTCAAAGGAGATGAAGAGTATTGCGTCAGGATTGTTGTTGGCGATAACTCTTAACTCGGCGTCGAACGTCCTAGCGTTAGGATCGTAGGGGATCAGTATGCTCTCGCCGCCGTTTTGGGAGAAGTAGTACTTGAAAGCGTTGGCCAGTCCGACGCCGTAATCGTCTTGACGGAACATTATCGCGACTTTCTTGTAACCTAACTTGGAGGCCAGCTCAGCTAGCGCCTTTCCTTGGAAGTAGTCGTTGGTTATGGCCCAAAATATATAGGATTTGCCGGTCTTAGAGATATACTCCTTATAGTTAGCCAACCTTAAGTTGGGTGCAGTGCTGGTAGCAGACATTACGACTACGTGAAGTTCAGAGTTGACGGGATACATCAAAGATCCCATAGGCCTGCTAGTGATTCTGCCCGCGATTATTTGGACGCCTTGGAGTGCTAGCTTTCTTACTACTTCAACAGCGACTTGTGGATCCGTTCGAGTGTCCTCCATTATAAACTTGAACCTCCACGGAAGTCCGAGCTTTTCCATACAACCGTTTATATCCTCGGATGCCATTTTGATGGCATTGTAGTTAGAGACCGCGAAGGAGCCTAAAGCGCCGCTCAAGGGAGCTGGAGCTCCTATCGGTATTTCCTTTGGAAGGTGTATATTGTTCGTGCCGCCAACCCACTCTATTACCTTC
Source organism: Ignicoccus sp. (assembly GCF_056435145.1). Taxonomy (NCBI): domain Archaea; kingdom Thermoproteati; phylum Thermoproteota; class Thermoprotei; order Desulfurococcales; family Desulfurococcaceae; genus Ignicoccus; species Ignicoccus sp. The sequence goes on along the minus strand of NZ_JBWNMZ010000005.1, from coordinate 42,026 downwards.
TTTATGCTTTCACAGTTGGGACCCAGCTGGTAGGGTTTGGTGAGTAGGCCCATCTCTTCGGTCGACGCAGCTATCACTAGGGACGCCGCTAATATAGTTAATAGTAAGCTGCTCCTCAATTTTCTGTTCCCTCGTTTCTCGCTTGTCCGACCGAGTTATTTGAGTATATGCACCCCTTGGTCTGTGCATCACAACATTAATATATCAATATAATATATACAGCTGTGTCACTCTTCCGTCACCGTCGGCTGGTTTATATATGGCTGGTGGATAGTACTATTCTACATCGGGTGTCCTAAAGGTGGCCGTGGTAAGCATTCCAAAGAACGCCCAAGTTTCGAGCGGCGTTCACTTCGTCCGGGTTCCTCCGAAAAAGAGCATAACTCTTATGGGAACCTTCGAACCTAAGTACAAGATAATCAATTCTCTATATATAGCATTGACCAAGCTCGAGGAATTAGACATGCTGAGTTCCGCAGGAATAATAGATAACAACTTGTTCTCCGTACAAGGGGATCAAGCACCATACGCTAAGGTGGTATTTAAGGTAGGGAGGAAGACAAAGGAATATTGGCTGGTAGGCGTTCCCTCGGAGGTATCGTCTAAGATATTGTCGAATCTAACTGACAGTATAAGGGCGTTCAGGGGGATCATCCCAAAGGAGTCCTTCTACGAAGTAGAAAATCCAAACGAATTGGCCAAAATAATGGAAGGCACGAGGAGGATAATTTATGTCTTTGACGCAGAGAGTCAAGCTTACGCTTCCCTCGAGCTCTCTAACATGCTCGCGAGTTTGGAGGGAAGGAAAGTGGAGAAAGTTGCGATAATCAACGTAGGGAGGGGCATGCCGTCCTTCGTTCATGGCACTCTACGAACCTTGGAAAGGCTTGGCTTCGTCAAGAGGAGCCTAGTTCTGGAATCGCCGACCTTAAATAGCTTTGAAATGATCAAATTAGCCAAGTTCATCTTTCTTTGATAAAGACTTCATTTCAAAAAGCCCTCGCCCCCTTCTCCCGTGGGAGGAGTTTTGGTAGCAAAGGGTGAGGCAAAAGTATACTTAGACGGCAACGTCTTGTTGGCCGCGTCCACGCTGGAGGACAAATTGCACGACGAGACCGTCGAGTTCTTGGATCTAGTGAAGAAGGCCGACTGGGAGCTTGTAATAGGGACGCCAATATTGCTTGAGTTGGAACAATTGCTTTACTTAGGCGATATGGGCTGGTTCAGACTCAGACACGCACTCTCAGCTCTACCCAAATATGGGATAAAAATAGTAGAGGACGATCATAGGAAAGTCCTAGAGTTGGCGAAAGAGTACCTAGACGAGAAGGTGTTGTCTGAAAAATACTTTACAAACTTGTTGGTTATAGCTTCCGCTACACTCGGAGACGCCGATTACTTGGTCTCGTGGGATTCCCGGAGAATGGCCAACAAGAGCGTCGTTACAGCCGTGAACAGAATCAATCTAAACAAGAAGCTCCGAGAAATAGAAATAGTCACACCTAAAAGGTTATCTCAGATTATTAAGGATGAGGTGTTGTGAAGTGGCGAAAGCCAGGGAAGAGGAGTCTCTCAGCTTCTTGTTGGATGAAAAACTAAAAGAGTTCGTCGCCAAGAATGTGCTGAAGGCAAAACTAGAGGAATACGAAGAGGCCGTCTCCATAGCAAAGGAAGTAATATTGCCCTTAGCGAAGGCTGTTGAGAGAAGCAAGAAGGTAGTTAGAATGCTCTTATTAGGAGGCTGATAGCATGTTTAGAAAGATACTCATGGCTCATGATTCTAGCCTTTGCGGTTGGAAGGCGTTCGAGGTAGCCGTCGACCTAAGCAAGAAGTACGGAGCAAAGCTCTACGTGTTGCACGCGGTAGATACTACTGCAATACCCGACATACCTCACAGAGACGTGTTCGTGAAGCCTCTGGTGGAAAGGGCGGAGAAACTTAAGAGGGAGGTTGAAGAGAAGCTCAGAAATGTTGGCCTCGACTGGGAATTCGTGATAGTTCACGATAACCCCGTTAATGCGATAGTGAAGAAGGCAGAAGAGCTAGACGTCGACTTGATAGTCATGGGCGCGAGGGGCACGGGACCGGTGGGCGGCTACCTATTGGGTAGTGTCTCAACAAAGGTACTACTAACTTGTAACAAGAGTATCTTAGTGGTCAAGGGCAAGGCTCCCGCAGCCAGTACGCTCTGAATGAGCTTCACCCTACTAACAACTTTTTGGACACGGCGTTCCTTAACACCAGTTCCACTACCTTTTCGTGTTTTATGACGAAGTTATACTTCTTTACGTCGAATATCTCCATCGGACCTGTTCTAACCCTAACCTTGATCGTGAGGGGACCGACGGGGAGCTTTTTCTTTAGTTTTTCGGCTACTTGCTCGAAGCTCCCTTTTAATCTCAATTCGTCCACGACGATGGTGGCGCCCTTTAGTGGGTCGAGTAGCTCCCTCAGCTCCTCTTCTACGACGTCTGCCTCGTCTTGCAAGAACCATAGTTTGCCGTAGGGAGAATGCACGTACGCTGCAACCCCCTCTTCTCCCATCTTCATCAGCAACCTCTTAACCCGAGAGAGCGGAAGCGAGGACAACTCCGCGATCAAGTCTTCCGGAAGCGCCCTTCCACTGAGGGCTTCGAGTACGTTGCCTACGCTGGAGACCTTTAACAGCCTCTTCAAGACCTCTGGATCTACGTTAGGGTCCACTCCTACCTTCTTAGCAACCTCTAACCCTTCTATTAGTAGGTCGACGTCTACGGTATCTGGGGTTACTATAAACGTTAAAAACTTAACAACTTTGCTCCCCTTAGGCCTTAACAACCTCCCAATCCTCTGTATGAGACGCAATGCAGAAGAAGTATTGCTCCAAACAACTAGTAAGTCTATTTCGGGCAAGTCCAAGCCTTCCTCCCCCGCTGAGGTAGCTACTATCACCTTGGCCTTCTTCAATCTTTCTAAGGACTCTTTGTTCTTACTAGTCAGGGGAACTGCTCCCAGCTCCTTCGAGATGGTCAGCGCTATGTTGACCCTATCTACGAAGACCAATGCTTTTTCGTATACATGATCATTTAAGACTCTGAATAGTGCTGGGAGCTTGTGGAGCGGCGCCTCTTCGTAACACTTCTCTATCTGGTCGGAGTAATCCTTAAGGAGCCGTGCCAACGCGCTCCCCTTCTGGGACGACTCTTTGAGGGCCATAGCCCCGTCTCGGGCCAAGAACCTCAACGCTAATGATATCAGAAGCCGAGTCCTCTTGTCCGACCCCGGCCAACGGGACTTAAGCGCCTCGTAGAGCCTCATACACGCTTCGGGCAAAGGGGCCTCGTAGACCTCACCTATATAGGGGGGTAGGTACTTGCGAACCTCTTCGTCGTTCCAGGGTATTTCCACTATTGGGCCTATGTACGTCTCTATGAGGCTCCTTCTCTTCGGGGGTATGAATGCGCTTAAGCCTAAGCGCCACTCGGCCTTGACCGAGCTAACTACCTTCACGTAGGGGTCTTTCCCGCTAGTGTGGTGACACTCGTCGACCACTAACGCGTCTGACCCAGCGAGCTCCTCCAACCAGAGCTCTGCCTCTTCCGGGGTAGCGACGACCACGTCTGCTTTCAAAGCCTCGAGCTTTTGGGTTTTGGACCTCTTCCCGTGTAAGGGTGCGGCGTTCAGCGAGAAGGCGTTCCTTAAGAGTAGAGAATTCTGTTCTACGAGTATCCTTGTAGGCTCTAGGACCAACGCCTTGCGCACCAATCCCCTTTTGAAGAGTTCCTTAAGCCAAGCCCCTGCCACCACCGTCTTCCCAGATCCAGTCGGCATAACTATTACGCACCTTTTCATTCTTAATGCAATATCCAAGGCTTTTGATTGGTAACTCCTAAGCCTCATTTATTTCAATCCCCTTATTTCATTTTGTAAGTGTGCTATCCACACTTTTTAGCCTCTTCCCCTATACCGCGCGGGAAATGTCGTGGGCCACGCTATAGAAGCTATAGACCTCCGAAAGAGGTACGGCAGCTTCGAGGCTGTTAAAGGAGTCACCTTTAAGGTAGAGTGGGGCGAGGTCTTCGGCTTCCTCGGACCGAACGGCGCTGGGAAGACTACTACTATAATGATGTTAACAACTTTAATCGAACCTACGTCCGGCGAGGCTTACGTGGCCGGTCATCACGTGGTCAAGGAGAAGAACGAGGTGAGGAAAAACATTGGTATAGTCTTCCAAGATCCCGCTGTAGACTCGTACCTAACGGTGTACGAGAACATGTACGTTCATGGTAAGCTATACGGAATCAGGGGAAACGAGCTTAAAGAGCGGATAAAGGAAGCGCTGACCTTCTTTGACTTGTGGGAGCACAGAAACAAGGTGGTGAGGCACCTCTCCGGAGGAATGAGGAGGAGGTTGGAACTGGCCCGGGCCATGTTACACGAGCCCAAAGTTCTGTTCTTAGACGAGCCCACTGTAGGCTTGGACCCACAGTCGCGCAATAAGGTCTGGGAATACATAAAGTCGTTAAACAGAAATTTGGGAGTTACTGTGTTTATGACTACTCACTACATGGATGAGGCCGACGAGATGTGTGACAGGATAGCGATAATTGACCACGGCAAGATAATAGCGGAAGGCACGCCCGAGGAACTCAAGAGGTCCGTAGGCAATGTGCTCCTAGTAGTGAAGACCAAGAACGAGGCTCCATGCCCGACTGGGTTCAAATGTGAGAAGAAGGGAGACAAAATGATCATTTCAATAGATAACATAGGTAAGGATTTGGTAGCAGTAATCGAGTCGCTGAAACAATACGAAATAGTAGAGTTAGACGTGAGGAAGCCGACGTTGAACGAAGTTTTCTTGAAACTCACGGGAAGAGAACTTAGAGACGAGGAATCAGATGACTATCTGAAATATCTAATCTCCAAGAGGCTGTGGGGGTGAAAGGATGGAAGCGCTTCTGGCGATGACTTATAGACAATTGAAAAAGTTCTTAAGGGCAAGAGCTAGAGTAGTCTCCATGCTAGCTATGCCGCTATTCTGGACAATATTTTTCGGAATTGGGTGGTCCTCCAGCATGAATTTTCCAGGAATAGAACTGATCTTGGGAACCGATTACTTGAGCTTTATGTTACCCGGAGTTATAGCAATGGCAGTGTTCACTTCTGGTTTGATGTCTGGCGCGTCGATCATATGGGACAAGCAGTTCGGATTCCTCAAAGAAGTCTTGGTGGCCCCAACCTCCAAGCTAGAGGCAGTGCTCGGGAGGATCCTGGGCGACGCGTTGGTGGCCTCGCTCCAAGGCTCTGTTATGCTCTTAATAGGCTACTTAATAGCCACCAGTATGCGACCGTCGGGTATTCTCCCTACGTTGGTTATTATGTTTATGACGGCATTAGGATTCAGTGCACTTGGAGTAGCTATGGCCTCGCTGAGATACGTAAAATCCGTTGAAGGATTCTTTGCTATGATAAATTTGTTCATGATGCCAGTAATATTCGCTTCTGGTGCGTTCTTCCCCCTGAATAACTTGCCAGAGTGGTTCTGGGCCATAAGTTACGTAAATCCTCTTACTTATAGCGTCGATATAATGCGCTACTTCTTGGTTGGCGTGAACAAGTTCGAACCGATTAATGATATCTGCGCCTTACTACTGTTCGATATATCGATGCTAATGTTGGCGACCAAGCTATTCGAGCGATCAAGCGCGGAGTGAGGTTTTTGACTCCCACTAATGGGCAGTAGGGGGTCTCGGAAGGTGGCTGAGGACGAGGGGATCGTTCTAGTAGTCAGAATAGGTGAAGGCGAAAACGCCAAGGAGATAGAACTCACGGAGGAAGTGTTAAGGAAGGTGAGGGTCTACTTAAGGACGGAGTACAGTTTGGAAAAGCTAGCTGAGGAGCTGGGCTTGGACGGTTGGGAAGAAGCTTATGAGTTCGTAAAGAAGATGCCCGCATGGCTAGTCTGGATACCACCGACCTTGCTTAGGTATAAGATGAAAATGGTCGAGGAGAAGCTGAAGAACAGCGAGTCTCAGTTGAAGTAGCGGTGACCGTGAAATGATAGTCCTTACGGGAGTCGAAGAGAAGGAGGTTAGTTGCGAGGAACTCCCGCGCGCACTTCCCAAGTCAGGTGAGTTCGAGGTCAAAGGTGACCCTCTGGAGCTCGAGAGGTGTTGGCGGACCGCCTTGTGGAGACTCAAAGGGGAGAAGTACGTCCTCTCGTGGGACTTGGAACCCGGACGCTTGAGGGGTCTAGTTATCGTACGGGCTTCGAAGCCTCCCAGAGTAAGGAGAACTCCCTCGAGAGCTCGTACGCGCCCTCGCGGTAGACGTTCGCGAGGCAGCTGGAAGAGGAGAGGCGGCACTCGGAAGAGAAGCCGTGCTTCCCGTCAACGACGACGAGGGTAGAGGGCAGCTCGTCCATAACCCTAACTTCTACGTTTTCAGTGCTGCTCCCCCTAGGCCCAAATGTCTTGATCATCAGCTCCGCAAAAGATGTGATACATGAAATCTTAAGCACCCACGGGATAAACGTGTACGCGTAGTGCTCCCGCCAGAAGAAGAGCTCGTTGAAGAGCAGCGCGTAAGACGCGGGCAAGGAGGACCCTACTATCAGTCCCAATAGGGAATATTGACTGAAAGCGGCGCTCCAGCTAGCCGGGATGACAAGTGAAGCTGCTAACAGCGGAAGCCTCATTAGCGTACCCTTCATTAAGTCTTTTGTTATACACTTGACGGTTCTTAAGCCCCAAAACTTTAGGACGTCGCAGCTTTCCTCCGAGGTTACGATCTTTACACTTATCCCGCTCTCGCTCTTCCTCTTGAGGGCCCTTAGAACTTTGAGCGATAACTTCTGTGACGCTACGTTGATTTCTCTTTCCGCAACTTCTATGAGGGCCAGCGCCGCCTCCTCTAAATTTATTTTCTCTAACCGCCTCTCTATCCTGCGTCGCTCTTGTCGCTCCTCAAGCCTGGCGTAAGGGACTAGCAGCGCCTTGCGTTCGGGAACGCGGGGCATGGGGACCTTGCGGGGAAAGCTAGTCACCGGGACCTTCGGCGCCTTGGGGACCGTCCTAACGGTCTTTACTGAAGGTACCATGAACCCTAAATCAGCCAAATACTTGATTACGATATTTCGCTTGTCTTCGGAGAACTCTTCTGTTAGTATTACCTTCGCGGCCTCCTTATCGCCGGCCTTTAATGCCAGTATTATGTTTTCTAGAGCTCTCTTCTCTCTCTCATTAAGTTCATCTATACTGGTTATACTGGACCCCTAGTGGAGCTGATGGGGCGTAAGTATTATGTTGCTCCCTCTGTGGCTTCTTCGTAAGTCCTTGTACTGAAGGCTTCAAGTTGCGGAATCGTCGAATAAGTAGAAGTCGTGAAACCTTAGGACCCGCCCGCGGATCCCTCGGGAGCTTATGTCGGCTTCAGATGGAGCTCTGGACGCCGGAAGAAGGACAAAAAGCGTTTCGAAGAGGAGCTGACGAGGGGGACTCCTTGGAAGACTTCCTCCGCTACCTCAAGGAAATAGCGTCTAAGTGGAGGGAAGAGTGGGAAAGGGCGGGACTACACGAGGCTGACGTTGACCCTAGCAAGCCCAAGTTTTACGTAACTGCTGCTTTCCCTTACCCGAACAGTCCTATGCACTTAGGGCACTCTAGGACTTACAGCGTCACCGACGCTTATGCGCGATTTAAGAGGATGAGGGGGTTCAACGTACTATTTCCCATGGGTTTTCACTACACCGGTACACCCATAATAGCGATGAGCGAGAAGGTGAAACAAGGTCTTCAAGCACTGAGGAGTTTAGGTGACATCAAGTCTGTCTTGGATGACATTTGGAAAATTAAAGTAGAGAGGAATTTATCGATCGGAGACGCAATAAAGGAATATTTGAAGTCCGTCGGACGCGAAGACTTAATAGAAAGGGCGGACTCGATAGAGTACTTAGTCCTCTTCTATAAGGTCTTCGAGATACCGGTCGAGGATCTAGATAAGCTAACTGAGCCCCTCTCCACGGCAAACTACTTCTCTTCAATAACTGAAGAAGGTATGAAAGAGCTCGGCTACATGATCGACTGGAGGCGCAAGTTCACTACCGTCGATCCCGACTTCCAAAAGTTCGTCACGTGGCAATTTCTGAAGCTCTATGACTTGGGCTACGTAGAGAAGGGCACCCACCCGGTCGCTTGGGACCCGGTCTACGACACGCCAGTTTCTCAGCACGACACTAAGGGGGACGTGGAGCCGGAGATCGAAGAGTATGACCTAATTTTGTTCAGGTTAAAAGATAACGATTTGTATTTGCCGGCGGCCACACTGAGGGCAGAGACAGTCTTCGGCGTTACGAACGTCTGGCTCAATCCAGACGCCGAGTACGAGGTAGTGGAGGTCGAGGGGAAGAAGTGGGTACTGAGCAAGAAGGCTGCATACAAAATAAAGTTCCAAAAAGAGGGTGCGAGGACACTCGGCCCTATAGATCCCAAGAACTTGCTCAAGAAAAGTGTAATCAACCCCGCTACTGGGGAGGAAGTACCCGTTCTGCCGGCCAAGTTCGTCAACCCCGACGTGGCCACCGGAGTAGTCATGAGCGTCCCCGCCCACGCACCGTTTGATTACGTGGCATTGAAGGAGTTGGAAGAAGACCCCGAGTATGCAGAAATAGTCAAATCCATCAGTCTCGTCCAAGTAATTAAGGTCCCTGAAGAGGGGTTGCTCGTCCCCAAGTTAGTAGAGAAGCTGGGTATAAAGGATACTAGCAATAAGGAAAAGTTAGAAGAAGCTACGAAGGAGGTGTACGCGAAGGAGTATAGGAAAGGAAGGATGATGGAAAGCGTTTTGGACAGAGTTAAGGGCGACGAGAGGCTCCGCGCTGCCTTGAAGGCCTTCTTAGGGAACGATCCAGTTCCAGACGCTAGGGAGAAGACTGCAAAGTGGTTAAAGCTCTTTGGCGCGGGCGACGTTTTCTACGAGATCAAGAACGCGCCAGTATACTCTAGGTTCGGCAACGAAGTGGTCGTGAAGGTCCTCAAGGATCAGTGGTTCTTGAACTACGGTGACCCCCAGTGGAAGGAGCTCGCTCGGAAGGCTTTGGCGAGGACGAAGGTCGTTCCGGAGAACTTTACGAAGGAGTTTGAGGATACCATAGACTGGCTGCAGAAAAGGGCGTGTGCGAGGACGAGGGGGCTAGGGACGCCGCTGCCTTGGGACAAGAAGTGGATTATAGAGAGCTTGAGTGATTCCACAATCTATATGGCATTCTATACAGTAGTGAACATACTGAGGAGGGCGTCCGTTGACCCGGAGAGCCTTCAACCCGAAGTGTGGGACTACATAATGTTAGGTAAGGGCAACCCCGAGGAACTCGGGGACAAGTACGGAATAAGTGCGAGTGTCTTGAAAGAGGCCAGGAGGAGCTTCGACTACTGGTATCCCGTGGACTCTCGCCACTCTGGAAAGGACTTAATTAGGAACCACCTCACTTTCTTCATCTTCCACCACGCCGCCATCTTCCCGGAGGACAAGTGGCCGCGCCAGATAGTAGTCAACGGCTTCGTTAACCTGGAGGGTAAGAAGATGAGCAAGAGTTTAGGGAACATAATACCAATAACCGTTGCTATAAGGAACTTCGCTCCGGACATAATAAGGTTGGTGTTGCTGCACTCAGCAGAGTTAGGCAGCGATGCGGACTTCCGCACTGAGATGGTATCTAGGGCCGTTAGTAACCTCAAGGAGATAAAGTCTATAGTTGAGAAAATTAAGGGCTACAAGGCCCCTCGTCCTGCCGACCTAACTATGTTAGACGCTTGGTACCTAAGCTCCTTCGTAAGGGATGTGGAAAACGTAACCAACTTAATGGAGGAGTTGAAGATAAGGGAGGTTACTAACGTATTGTACTTCATACTACTAAATAGGACGAAAGAATACCTTAACTTGTTGGAAGTGATGGGCAGAGGGTTAGACGACGTCGCCAAATGGGTCCTTAGGTACGTTGTAGAGAGGTGGGTGAAGATGATGACTCCTTTCACACCGTTCTTTGCAGAGGAGATGTGGCACGAGCTGGGCTTCAATACTTTCGTGGTGACCGAGCCTTGGCCGGTGAAGGACGAAGAGCTGGTGAACCCTCTGGCGGAGGCTGCTAAGGAATACGTAGAGAAGGTTATTCAAGATATAAAGGAGATAATTAAAGTGGCTAAGATCAAGAAGCCCAAGAAGGTAAGGATCGAGGTGGCTTCCACCGATCAAACAGAAATGCTGAAAATGGCTGTAGAATTCGTAAACAGTGGAAAAAGCTTGAAAGACTTTATGGCAGAGGCTACCAAGGTGTTTGGCAAAAAGGAAGCGAAGAGGTTGAGACAAGCTTTCGAGAAGGCTACGTCCCTAAGTGAAAGCATGAGGAGCGTTATAGCCAAGGGTGAGTTTGACGAGAAAAAGGTTCTAGAAGAATTCAAAAAGCTGATAGAAAAGGAGGTGGGGAGCGAGGTGGAAGTGGGGTACTACGAGGGGGGGAAGAAGCGCCCCGAGCCCCTGAGGCCAGCCATTTATATGGAATAAATTATAGCTCTTCCCCTTCCCGCACGTCCGGGGCAGACGTTGAGCGAAGAGTGTAAGATCGAGTTGGGCCCCCCTCATCTGACTAAATTCGAAAGAGCAGTAATAGTTGGCGTAAGGGCCCTCCAGCTCTCAATAGGAGCACCACCCCTTATAGACATAACCAAATTGCCTAAGAAGGACACACTCCTAATAGCGAAGGAGGAGCTGAGGCGAGGCTTGCTCCCAATAACTGTGAAGAGGAGAACGCAGAGCGGCAGGGAGGTGTTAGTACCCCTTGACTGCCTTCTTAAAAAAGAGAAGGAAGTCTTCGGAGAGGTACCCAAGCTCATGTAACCCTCTGGCGTCGGACGGCTACCTCTTGACTTCGCGGAGAGAGGCTTGCGGGTGCGAGGGCTACGGCGAACCGGTAGGCCCGTTTGTAACCCTGAGGAGGTTAGAAACCAAAGATATTACCTACGTTTCATTGATATCGATAACGTTCTTAGCGATTCTCGTGTCAACACACTCCAGCGCACTCTCGTCAATGAGTACTATTGACTTCGAAACGGCCTTTTTCGGCTACTTAGGCACGCTCCTTCTCCTAGCGGGCTTCCAATCGGTACTGAGCTCGTTTCTGGCCAGAATGATGGGAGCTACATTAAACGTGAAGTGGATCGTAGTACCATCGCCTCTACCGTCCATCTTGCCCTTGTTTACTGCCGAGAGGACCTTCTGTCGTAAGGGCGATTTTCAGTTAACACTCGCCCTCCCGCTATTGGCCTCGACCCTTTTGGCGTTCGCATTGTCGAGGTTCCTCGTATTTCAAATATACCCGAAGAGTAAGCCCCAGCTACTCGAGCCTGTGCCGCTCGTCCTCGCGGGCGCCCCTTCAGGGCCGGTGCAGCTGGCGGTCCTCGCTTATGCCTTTTCCACGCTGTTCCAACTCACCGCTTATCCCTACTCGCCGGCTTGGTCGTTCCTAGGGCGCTCCAACGCGCTGTTTCCGCTTTTGATAGCGTTAGTCTTGTCGTTTAATAGACCACTCTTAGGAGAGGTTTTGAGTGGTTACGCTCTGGTAGCTGCCTTGCTGCCAGCGTTTGTCAAGGAAAGGCCCCAGTGGAAGGACCCGTTTTCCAAGTCAAGCGTCCTTGCCCTCACATCAACTTTGATAACTTTCTTCCTCGTCGTTCCGGTGGGAAAGGTGCTGTGAACAAAGCGAAAAAGGAAGCTATTGAGTGGGTAAAAGCTATAATAGAAGCGATTGTAATAATAAGCATACTCAAGTTCTTGCTCAAGACAGACGTCCCCTTAGCTGCCGTGGCCTCCGGGAGCATGTTGCCCACACTGGAGAGGGGGGATCTAGTAATTGTCAAGGGAGTAACACCGCAAGAGGTGAGCGTTGGAGACATAATAGTGTATAAATCGTGTCAAGGCCCGTTGATAATTCATCGCGTCATCAAGGTAGTAAAAGTTGGTTCCGATTATTATTACGTGACGAAGGGGGATAACAACCCGGACAGCGACTACTTCTTGGGCCAGTTCGTCGACTGTAAGACCGGAAAGCCCTTGCCGGGCGTGCCATATGAGAGGGTCAAGGGTAAAGTGCTCGAGGTTTCCGGCCGCGCTTTCAAGGTTCCTTACTTGGGCTACGTAGCGTTGTTTGCGTTCCCGTTCCTCTGGTGGGTATCGCGCTGAAACAGCGCCATTATTCTGCCGATCAAGCTAGCATCTTTCGTACCCTCTTGACACTTGAGCATCTTTTCCGCGAGTCTGGCTACGGCTTCCCTCTCTGGCTCAACGATCTGTTTGCAAAGCTCTTCGTTCTTCCACTTGCTCCAGAGCTCTGAAGCTCTCATCACTTTTCTGTAGGTCTCGCACCCTTCACACGTGTCCTTGAGCTTTCCAAGATTCTTGTCTATCCATTTTTCTATATACTTGACGCTTTCGTTGAGTTTTTTCATGACTGATACTATGTTAGATAGGACTTCGTTGAGCGCTTCTAGCTTCCACCGAGCCCTCTTAACGTCTTCACAAATATCAATGCCACCCTCCATGAACCTCATATAGTTTGTATACGTTTTTAGGACATCGCTATACATTACTACCTTATTTAAATTGACTATGAGTCCGCTTAGCTCTTCCTCTGGTATGAGGTTCTTCGCTTCCTCTATCTCATCGTGCATTTCAATTAAAGGGGTAGGTAGGCGCGGCACCGCCCCCACGTGGCCGAAATCTGGTTCTGAGCTTATATGGAGAGGCTCCCTCACTTGGCTTCCGACAGCAGCAGTTCGTGAATTCTGGTGTCGCCGGTCAGTTCAGGGTGGAACGACGTGGCTATTATACTACCTTGCTTCACCATTACGGCATTTCCCTTGAACTCGCTCAATACCTCTACGTTCGAGCTTAGGGGAACCATTACTGGAGCCCTTATGAATACGCCTCTGAAAGTTCCTATTCCCTTCACGTTTAAGTTGGCCTCGAAGCTCTCCTTCTGTCTTCCGAAGAAGTTCCTAATTACCTTGAAGTCTGCAATCCCTAGCAGCGGATCGTAACTTTTACCACTCTGTGCGTCCTCGACCTCTTTCGCTACCAGCGCAGCGCCGGCGCACGTGCCGAGGGTCGGCAAGCCCTCGAGGAGCGCTTCCTTGAGTGGCTTGTCGAGTCCCGTCTTCTTGCCCAGCTTGTACACGGCAGTACTCTCTCCGCCGGGCAATACTATCGCCCTTAATGAGTTCAAGTGCTCCGGCTTCCTCACCTCAACTATTTCCACTTCGACGCCGACTTTCTTCGCCGCTTCTTTTACCATATAGATGTGCTCCGCTACTCCTCCTTGAAGCGCCAAGACGCCTACCTTCACCTTTATTCACCTCTGACTTGGAGCAGCTCCTCAGGCTTGAGTTGCTTTACGTCAATACCCATCATGCTCTTCCTCTCGCTGATCATGGACTGCGCTTCGAGTACGACCTCGGGATCCATCCAAAGGGACGTTGCGAGGACTATCGCTTCGGCCCTCTGTTGGGGGTCCTCGCTCTTGAATATCCCAGAACCGACGAACACGCCGTCCGCGCCTAACCACATCATGAGCGCCGCGTCGGCCGGAGTAGCTATTCCTCCGGCCGCGAAGTTGACCACCGGTAACCTTCTCAACTTCACGACCAGTTCGACTAGCTCGTAGCCCACGCCCATCTCTCTAGCTTTGAGGACTCTATCCTCCTCGTCCATCGAAACCAATTCTCTTATCTCACCCATAACCGTTTTCATGTGTTTAACCGCCTCCACTACGTTGCCTGTTCCCGCTTCGCCCTTAGTCCTTATCATAGACGCTCCCTCGCTGATCCTCCTGAGAGCCTCGCCCAAGTTTCTCGCTCCGTTAACGAACGGCACTTTGAATAACCATTTGTTTATATGATGTTTCTCGTCGGCCGGCGTTAATACTTCGCTTTCGTCAATCATGTCCACGCCCAACGCTTCTAACACCTTAGCTTCCATGAAGTGACCGATCCTAACTTTGGCCATGACCGGAAGTGACACAGAATCCATAACCTCCCTAATTACGTTTACATCAGCCATTCTTGCGACGCCCCCGCTCTTCCTAATGTCGTAGGGGAGCTTGTCCAGAACCATCACTGCGACCGCTCCGGCGTCCTCCGCTATTCCGGCTTGTTCTACGTTGGTAACGTCCATGATGACCCCGCCTTTCTGGTACACCGGGAAGCCGAGCTTCACGCGTACGGTACCCTTGGCCACCTCGCGTTCGGCCTCGCGGGGGTCGGGCAAGTAAGTCCACAGCCCTTCCTCCTTTAGCTTGTCTGCCGCCTCGGCGAGTTTGTAGAAGAAATTGGCTATCGCGTCGAAGCCTACCTCTACCAACCCGTCCCTATGCCTCAAACCTTCAGCCCGAGGCATTACCTTCCCGTGAGGCGTATATAAGTCTCGAACCCATGGAACTACTTTAAGCTATCTACCCCTCATGGGAAGGTGGGAAAGAAGCGATGGCACGCGGCCAAGAGAAAGGTAAGCTGAACCTCGAGAACCCGTTGAAGTATTTGAGAGCGGCAGTAGAGAACGTGGTGCTAGTGAGATTAAAGGACGGAAACGAATACGTGGGTAAACTCGTTTTCACCGACAATACAATGAACTTGATACTCGACGACTGCACCGAACTCTCTCCTGAAACGGGAGAGCCCGTAGCTAAATATGGCCGGATAATGATTAGAGGGAGCTACGTACTCTTCATAAGTCTGGACTATCATAAGGTCATGAGATAGGTGATCGAAGATGAAGAACATAGCCGTCACTAAGCTCCCTCTCCCACCTCAAGACGAGTTGGACGTAGAGATAGTTGAGAGGAAAGGGACCGGACACCCGGACTACATAGCCGACGCGATCTCGGAGGAAGCGAGTAGACAGCTCTCTCTGTACTACTTAAAGGAGTTCGGCCACGTCTTCCACCACAATTTAGACAAGACTTTGCTGGTCGGCGGTCAGGCCTCCCCGAGGTTCGGAGGGGGCGAGGTGCTCCAACCCATCTACATCGTTATCTCTGGGAGGGCCGTCACGGAGGTGAGGACAGAGGGCGGTGTAGTTGACGTACCTTTGGGTACCGTGTTGCTTAAGGCCGCGAAGGACTGGCTAAGGAAAAACATGCCACACTTAGACGTAGAACACCACGTAGTGGTCGACTACAAGGTTGGTAGGGGATCAGCAGACTTGGTTGGCGTGTTTGAGTTGGGCAAGACCGTGCCGCTGGCCAACGATACGTCTGTAGGCGTGGGCTTTGCCCCATTCAGTACCTTAGAGAACCTCGTCTACACCGTCGAGCGCAAGCTTAATTCTGTGGAAACCAAGGCCAAGATTAAGGCATTGGGTGAAGACATAAAGGTAATGGGACTTCGTATGAAAAACAAGATAAAGCTTACTGTAGCAGCTGCCATAGTTTCGGAACAAGTTAGAGACGCGGGGGAGTATGCGGCGGTGAAGGAGGAAATAAAGGAGCTAGTGAAGACCATCGCTCACGAAGTTGCTCCGGAACATGAGGTCGAGGTCTTCATCAACACGGCTGACAAGCCAGATAAAGGGATATTCTATTTGACAGTCACCGGGACCAGCGCGGAGCACGGCGACGACGGGGCGACGGGCAGGGGCAATAGAGTAAACGGCTTGATAACTCCAATGAGACCAATGAGCTTGGAGGCCGCTGCCGGAAAGAACCCCGTCAACCACGTAGGCAAACTCTACAACGTTTTAGCTAACATAGCGGCGAGAAAGGTAATAGAAGAAGTACCTGAGACGAAGGAGGTATACTTGGAGATACTAAGTCAAATAGGGAGACCTATCAGCGAGCCCCTCATAGCGGCCGTCAGAGTCAAAGGGGAGCTCACTCCGACTATCGAAAAGAGAGTAAAGGAGATAATTGAAGTAGAGCTTGAGAGGTTGCCTACAATAACGAAGGAAATATTGGAAGGAAAGATAACCGTCTTCTAAGCTCCCCTCGTCGGCTGTTTGCCCAGATAGAACGCCGTAGTAAACATCAAAACTATCATTGCTAGGGTGAGCAATGCCGCTATCAGGAGCGCCACATGGCCTAGCCTGCCCCCGCCTATCGCTATGGGGATAGGCCCCACGAAGATTATTGCTCCTCCACCCCACTCCACCTCGCCGCCCCTCAGCGCGACCACGAGTATCATTCCTATAATTATTAAAAACACGCCTAAGATTATTAAGCTCAAACCTAGGGTACTCAAATTAAGAGCTTCGCTCAATGCGCCACCCGCGGTGTTCGCGCGTGAAGCACTACTTCAAGGGAGGGGTTGGCGGCCGACCCGAAGTGGTGGGTGCGTGGCTGAGGGGCGTTCCATTGAAGTTCATTGTGCCTAAGGGGCTGTTCTCGAGCTCTAGGGTAGATTTGGGTACCGCGCTCCTAGCGGAGTTTATGGAAATACCTAAGGATGGCAAAGTACTTGATGTAGGTTGTGGCTATGGTGTATTGGGAATATTAATTGCAAAGTTAAATCCCAACTTGGAAGTTTACATGGTTGACGTAAACCCCGTGGCTGTGGACGCGGCCAGAAGAAACGCGGAACTGAACGGGGTGAGGGTGAACGTCTTGCACGGGAACCTCTACGAGCCCACGGACTTAATAGGAATAAAAGACTTCTCAACTATCGTTAGTAATCCACCGTTAGCTGCTGGGAAGAGCGTAGTGAAAGGGATAATAGAGAATGCTCCTCCGAGGTTGAAGAAAGGCGGGTCACTCCAGCTTGTTATGGCCCAAGGTGGGGAGTGGGCGAAGAAGGTGATGGAAGGATACTTTAGGGACGTAGAGCTTAAGAGGAAGAAGGGCTACACCCTCCTTCGAGGTTACGTCTAAGGGGCTACTGCTCGGGCTTGTACGGACTTCAGTACAGCGAGCCTCTGTTGTTCCATGGTCCACCAGACGTTTATGAACCACGCCATCACTAGTATAGTCATGAAGAACGTGAGGAACAAGAGCATGTTAAGCGGCGTTAGGTATTCCGACACGATATCGGCAATTGAGCCCCTTCGCCACTTCTTCACTACCCTTCCCGGGCGCACTATGGCTACTTTAATTTTTACACTTTACCGCTCACTGGGAGACCAGTTGGACGTATTGGTTTTCAGAGGAGTTTGGAAGGTCTACAATAATAAGGCCGTATTAAAGGACTTCAACTTAACCGTGACTGAGGGGGAGGTGGTGAGGCTGGAGGGACCTAACGGTTCCGGGAAGAGCACCGTCCTGAAGCTCGCCTCCGGCATAGAACGCCCCACCCGAGGTGAGGTTTACGTGGGGGGCTTGAAGCCGTGGACTCCTTCAGGGAAGAGGTTGTTTGGCGCGGTAATGCACGGAAATATGACCTATCCCGAACTTACCGTACTAGAGAACATAGAGTTCTTCGTGAAGCTTTACAGAGCGGACGAGGGCTATGCCCTCGAGCTAGCTAAAAATATAGGCCTCGAGGATAAGTTGGATCAGAGGGCTTCCGAGCTGAGCTTTGGGTGGAGGAAGAGGCTTGAGATGGTTAGGGCCTTGTTGCATAAACCGAAATTGCTTTTGTTGGACGAACCATTCGTAGGTCTCGACAAGAACGGTTTGGAAGACATAGTAACAATACTTAGGTCGGTTAACGAGGAGGGTGTAAGTATAGTCTACACCGCCCCTACGGGCGTGCCCTATTCGATTAGGGCCAACGAAAGGGTGGTCTCCCTAGCGTAAATTTATACCAGTTTACATAAACCGGGTATGCGTAAAACGTGACCAATGGGTGACGGTTTACGGAGGACTGAGCTTGAAGAAGGAGAGAAAGGTATTCAAGGAACTCCTCCCTCCAGATGAGGCTGTGAAGAGGCTCGAGGATAGGGTCCCCCCAACTCCTCCCGAAGCGGAGGAAGTACCGATAGAAGAGGCATTGGGCTTTTACCTCGCAGAGGACGTGAAGTCGCCGATAAACATACCCCCGTACCCCCGCTCGTCCGTGGACGGCTACGCCGTTAAGGCCCGCTCCACTTGGGGCGCCTCTGAAGACGAGCCCGTAGAACTGAGGGTAGTAGGGGAGGTGAGGGTGGGCGAAGCACCGAACTTCGAGGTCAGAGAGGGGGAAGCGGCAGAAGTCGACACGGGTTCGGCCCTTCCGCCGGGGGCTGATGCGGTAGTTATGATAGAGTACGTGAAGGAGGTCGGAGACAAAATACTGGTCTACAAGTCCGTGGTCCCCGGCGAAAACGTCCTCTGGCCCGCCACCGACGTTTACTCCGGACAGCCCCTCTGGAAGAGGGGTACCAGGGTCGACTCGAGGGTAATAGCCTCTTTGGCAGCAGTAGGCATAAGGAAGGTAAAGGTCTGGAAGCCCAAGGTTTATCTGATATCCACGGGTTCCGAGCTGGTGGAGCCCGGCGAGCCTCTGGAGACGGGCAAAATATACGACGTCAACACCTACTCTCTACAAGCCCGGCTGAAGGAAGAGGGATTCGTCCCAATAGTTCACGGAGTGGTGCCCGACGACAAAGAGAAGATAAAGAGAGCCATATTGAAGGGCGTAGAGAAGGCTGATGTGGTCGTGACGACGGGCTCCACCTCCGCGGGACCCGCGGACTTCGTATACCGGGCAGTCGGCGAGGTCGGGGAGGTACTGGTCCACGGATTGGCATTCAAGCCCGGCAAGCCGGTTATGTTGGGTGTTGTAAAGGGTAAGCCGGTCTTCGGCCTGGCGGGCCATCCCGACTCGGCGTATTTCAACTTAGAGCGCCTAGTAATCCCCTACTTGAAGAAGATGGTTAAGGCGAGCGAGAGCACACAAAGTTCTGTAAAAGCCATAGCGACGACGAGCTTCGTGGGGGCCAAGGGGAGGAGAACTCACGTCCCGGTCAGCTTACTTACTGACGGCTCGAGGTGGTACGCGTTTCCCGCTTCACACTCCGACCACGCGATGGTTAGTTACTCCAAAGCGGACGGTTACATAGTAATACCCGAGACCCGGAGAGCTCCTGTGGAGCCCGACGAGGAAGTAGAGGTGTGGCTCTTCAAGGACCCCGGATACAAGGGAGCTATAGTCGGCGACACCGACGTGGCAGTAGACATCGTAGTGGAGACGCTCGATTACCCTCCAAAATTACTGCCTCTGGGCAGCTACAGCGGCGCCTACGCCTCTAAGAAATCTTTACGTTCCGTCTGGATATCCCCTGAGGCTTCCGGAAAGGAGGTAGAGGTAGAGGTAGTCGTCGTGGGGAGGGGAGAGCGGGTGGGGGTACCTCACAAGTCTTCCTTCCTTTACCCCTTCTTCTTCAAGTTCTTGGATGCTGAGGGGATAAGCAAGGAAGAGGTACAGAAAAAACTAGTAAGGCTCACCATGCCTACTCCCCAGGCCCTCGCTTCGGCCGTAGCCAGTGGGGAGGTTGACGTCGCCGTGACGACTAGAAACGCTGCAGAGGCCCTAGGTTTGGATTGGAGGCCCTTGGGCAAGGCGAAACTTCGCATAGGCTGGACTGAAGACCACGCCGAACTGGGGAGGGAGGTCCTCAATGAGTTCCTACGCGGCAGAGGCTAGGGACGTGTGGAAGGTCTACACATTCGGGAACTCTTCCTACCCGGCGCTCAGGGGAGTTACCCTAAAGATACCCAAAGGGAGCTTTGTCGTGATTTTGGGTCCCTCGGGCTCCGGCAAGAGCACGCTCCTACACTTGCTAGGGGCCTTGGACACACCTACCAAGGGGGAAGTGATATTAGCTGGGAAGAACGTGAAGGACTTAGACGAGGAGGGCAGGGCTAGGCTCAGGAGGGAGTATGTAGGCTTCGTCTTTCAGAGGTTCTACTTGATAAACAGACTAAGTGCGATGGAGAACGTCGAGCTACCTATGTTGGCTAGGGGAATTCCGAAGGGAGAGAGGAAACAGAGGGCTTTGACCCTCTTGAGGAAGGTTGGTCTGGGCGAGAAGGCTTTTAGAAAACCCACTGAGTTGTCGGGAGGGGAACAGCAAAGGGTTGCAATAGCAAGGGCTCTAGCCAACGATCCAGAAATAATACTAGCGGACGAGCCTACTGGTAACTTAGATACGACGAACGCACTGAGAATAATGAACCTGTTGGAGACACTTAACGTAGAACTGGGAAAAACTGTAGTGGTAGTAACTCACAACCCGGAACACATTAGGTACGCAAATTATGTCGTAAGGATCAGAGACGGGAAAGTAGAAAATGTTGAGGAAGGGGGAAGGCCCGCCGGCGATCCATCACTGCTCCTCACTTGAAGAAGAGATGTTAATATAGAGCTTGTTATCTTCCTTCTTGATCTGTACCTTTGAGTCTTTATGGGTCTTTATGTAGAACGTGTGGAACCTGGAGCCTAACACGTTGACGAAGTCAGGCCTTTCAGCCTCTAGTTTCACTTCTTTGACGTAGAACTTCGCCGGTTTCTTGTCGCTGCCTATGAGTTCTACCGTCACGTAACTCCTATTGAGGGATGCTCTGATCCCCAGCTCGCCCTCTGCGGAGCCACCGCGCTCGTCCACCTTCACTACTTTCCCTTCCAAGCTGTCCCAAGTAGGTATGTACCTGTCCGAAGATACACCTATTACGATGTAATTGCCGTAAGTGCTGAACTTGGGGTACTGATCATAACTAGCTTCTAACTTAATCCCTTCCTCGTCCAAGACTAGCTTTGCATTAGAAGGGGATACCAGGACTACGTGCTCTGTGCTGAAGCTCCTACCATCAACTATACACTGATTGTTCTCAAACCTTATACGAGTTTTTTCTTTAACGTTGGCTGGAACGAGCATGATATCCCACCTAGGAGCCTATTTAGGGCCAAAAAAGTTGGACGCTTCGAGGGATATAAGGTTTGGCCGGTGAGAGGGTCCTCCTAGTCGGGGGCGGCGGGAGAGAACATGCCATCGGAGAGCGCTTGGTCCGTCATGGGGCGTCTTTGGGGGTGGTATCTTCCAACTTGAACCCGGGGTTGCTTTCTCTTACGAAGGACTCTGGGGGAGAGTTTTTCAAGGGTAGCCCCACGAGCCCTCAAGACGTCGTAGAGGCGGCCAAGAAGTTCAGGGCGGAGCTTGTGGTAATAGGCCCTGAGGAGCCACAGTTCAGGGGAGTTTCCGACGCCCTGAGAGCGGCAGGCTTTACGGTTTTCGGAGCCTCCTCAAAGGCCGCCGAAATAGAGAAGAGTAAAGTCTTTGCTAGAAGTTTAATGAAAAAGTACAACATCCCCGGGAATTTGGACTTTTGGTTCTTCGACAGCTGGGAAGAAGCCATAGAATTCTTGGAAAGGGCAGGGAACGTAGCTATAAAGCCGGCCAGGCAAGCCGGAGGTAAGGGCGTTAAAGTAATCTCTGACATGCAAGCGTATTTGAGCGAAGAAAAGAAAAAAGTAAAGGAAGAACATGCCAGGAGGATACTGACTGAAGTTATGGCTAAGTACACAGACATTAAAGAGAAGTTATTAATAGAAGAGAAGGTCGACGGCGTGGAGTACACAGTCCAAGCCTTCACTGACGGCGAACGCGTAGTTCCTTTGCCTGCTGTTCAAGACAACCCACACTTATTTGTTTACGACGTGGGACCCGAAACCGGCGGAATGGGTACCGTTCAAGGCCCCGGCAAGCTCTTACCATTCATAACGGAGGAGGAGTACAAAGTAGCCGTGGAAATTCTAGAAAGGGTAGTAGAGGCCATAGCGAAGGAGACTGGGGAGAAGTATGTCGGAGCGATATCGGTACAGATGATGTTGACCACCAAGGGCCCGGTCCTAATAGAGTTCTATTCAAGGCTGGGCGACCCAGAGGCAGTTAACGCAATGAACGTTGTTGAGGGGAACGTGCTGGAAGCCATGTTTGAGGCGGCTCAAGGGGAGTTGAAGACCGAGTTCAGCGTTAAGGAAGTGGCGAGCGTAGTGAAGTGCGTAGCGCCCATGGGTTATCCCGAACGAAGGGATTTGGCCAAAGGCAGGGAGGTTGTGGTTCCTGAGTGCGAGAGGGCTAAGTTGTACTACGCTTCGGTGGACGTCCAAGACGGTAAGCTCGTGAGTGGAGGCTCGAGGGCGGTTGAAGTTTATGCGGAGGGCAAGTCCGTAAGCGAGGCGGCCGAGAGCGCCAACGCGTGCGCCTCCAAGGTGAGGTTCTTGGGTTGGAAGAGCGTGTGGAGGCCCGACATAGGTACAGAATGGTACATGAAGAGAAGGGTCGAAACGGCTGAGCTCATGAGGTCGGTTTGGAACTTAAGGTAAGTATCTCAAAAAGGGAATTAATGTTTCACGGGGCTTACCCAGCGTGGAGCACAGATGATAACCAACACGACCGTGGAGGCAGCCAAAGTAACGTTTTACATAAGTATGTTATTACTCACGCTAGTCTTCTTACAGTACGCTTTAATAAACTATAACACCGGCGAGACGTGGTACCCCTTCGTGGTTGGTCCCCTCATGGGGATCTCGTTCCTCTTACTTCTTTCAATTGCCGTCTTTGGTGGTGACTACCGTTTGGCTGCAGCCCTAGACTTGTTGTTCGTGTTGTTAACTTTAATCGCTTATACCATGACCTATGAAAACTCTTCGATATTTGATTACGAGTACGTACTGGTGCTCTTGACTTTAGACTTACTGTTAATTCTTTATATAGATAGGCAGAGGGGAAGTGTCGGTCTAAGCCCCATTTTGTTGCGACTCGCCCTCCTTGTGTCTTACGTGCCCTTTTTGATCTACGTACTGTTGGCGTTCAAACAAGGCTACTATTACAGCCACTTAGCTATGATAATGTCACTTATACTAGCTCTCAGCAATTTCTTACTTATAATTCAAACTTTTATAAATAACATTGTTCAAACGCTAACGTTGGAGATGTTTACGATACTTATATTCTTTATGTACGTTATTGCTTCTGACCCAATAGGTCCGGACGTGAGCGAGTGGATTATTCGGGCTACGCTCCTTTCCAGCTATTTAACCCTATTGTGGAGTGTGCTCAGGAGCAGATGGGAATGATAACCCTCAGCTGGGGCTCTCTGGCCTCCCTCATGAGGAGGGCCGACGTGGTGGTCGAAGCTATAGACGCTCGAGTACCCCTCACCACCAGGAGCAGGAGGCTCGAGCGCCTCGCAGAGACCATGGGGAAGCCTATAATAATAGCAATGAATAAGGCCGACTTAGTCCCTCGAGAAGTAGCTGAGGAGTGGACAAGGATCTTCAGAGGGGAAGGCTACGAAGCCGTTTATTTGGCGGCCAGAGAACATAAGGGCACGCGTGTGCTGAGAAGAAAAATAAACAGGGCGACTGACGTGAGGCCTATTGTGGTGGCCGTGGTGGGCTACCCCAAGACGGGGAAGAGCACAGTAATCAACGCCCTAAGGGGGAGGGCCGGGGCGAGCACTTCTCCGGTGCCGGGCAGTCCGGGCTTCACGAAGAGGCCCGGTCTCTACAAAGGTCCCGGCCAAATCTACTTCCTCGATACGCCTGGCGTAATACCGCCGGACGGGACCCCTCTGGAGAAGACCCTTAGGGGCGCACCGCCGGAGAAGCTAAAGGATCCCGTGGGCGTGGCCGTACAACTCTACACTTTTATCAAAAAATATAGTCCTAAAGCGTTCGAGGAGGCTTACGGGTTCGACACCGAAGAACCGTATTCCTTCTTGGAGGAGTTGGCTAGACGGAGGGGTTGGTTCTACAAGAGCGACCACGAACCGCTCGTGGAGGAGGCCGCACGGACCCTTCTCTACGATTACCATAAGGGCAAAATACCGTTCTACGTACCGCCCGGTGAGTACTGGAGATGAGGAGGGCTGGTATTGGTGAGTACGGCGATGATCGTGGATGCCAGGGCCGAACCCCCCACATACTTATACTCTATCCTCAGAGAAAGATGCCTCGTTCTGCACTCATATTAGGCGCTTATTTAACTAAGCTTGGCGCTGTGACGTCATTAAAGTCCTACGACGAGCTCAGTTGTCGTGATTTAGACAAGTTCGATATGGTCGTCGCAAGGGGTTTGCCGTACTACTACGATTCCATCAGGATGCTCTCCTTAGTGGAATGCTTAAAGAGTGCAAAGAAGGTAATAAACGACCCTCAAGCCACGCTGGCGGCGCGTAACAAATACGTCTCTATAAAATTGTTGGAATCCAAAGGAATAGCTGTACCGAAGACGTTCTTAGTGAGGACCAGGTTCGAGTTATTGGAAAAAGTGCGAGAACTGGGCGAGGCCGTAATAAAACCCCTTTCAAACAGTCTAGGGCTAGGCGTCAACAGGGTTAACGAGAGGTCCGTACACTATTTAATACCATTACTTCCCTACAGTTTTGACGCAGTCGTTCAAGAGTACATAGAGAAGGCGAGGGACGTCCGAACTTTCGTAATAGGGAAAGAGGCGGTGGCTTCGATGTACAGAATATCACCCTTCAAGATCGCTACCAATTACGCCCAAGGTTCCGAAGTAGATCCCGCTCCTTTGGAAGAGTACTCGGAGGTATCCGTGAAGGCCGTGAGCGTTTTAGGGCTGAGCTACGGTGGCGTGGACTTGGTTGAGAGCCCGGAGGGCCCTAAGGTGATAGAGGTCAACCCCTCTCCGCTCTGGTTTGGCGTATCGAAGGCCTACGACGTCGATGTGGGGTTCGAGCTCGCGAAGTTCTTGTTAGAGGAGGCCTGTGAGGACCAGACGGGATCTGATAGGTGAGGAGCAGGCTAGGATCCGAGGCACAAAACTTATTAGAGGAATGATACTCCCCCAACCCGGAGCCGGGGTCGCCTAGCCTGGCCAGGGCGCCGGCCTGCTAAGCCGGTGGGGGAAACCCCGCGCGGGTTCAAATCCCGCCCCCGGCGCCAAGGAAAGCTCCCTTATTTACCGATCTCAAAGCCTTCAATCGTGTCCCTTCAAGACTAACACTCAAAGGTCGGCGCTATACGAGTCGTCGTTATCTATAACCAGAGAACGAAGAACGGGAAGTCGAAAAAGCTATGGAAGAGCAAAACTTCGTTATGGGCGATTAGGCTAAACGGAGACTCGCTTCTACCAACTTTAATGCTTCTTCTATGGTTGTCTTGGGTTTTACTCTAACAATCACCTTTCCGTGTTCTTTCATGAAGTTCTCCCCTCCAGGGCCGAAGACCGTGTAGACGAACACGTCACAGTCTTTGTTAAGTTCCAATATATTTCGCCTTTTTTCGAGTGTGTTGTGTTCATGCTCGTGTTCATCCTCCTCCTTGTATGGGTTTACAACTTCTTTGACTAAGGTCCATTTGTTTCCTTCCCCCACGAAGTGTAAATAATACTTTGCGTCGCCGAAGTGTCCTAACTTTACCGTCTTTTTATCATCTGTAGGCACCACGACGCATGGCACGTCTCTATACCCAAAGGTGGGGATGTGGATCGGTTAGATAAACCTAATTCAATCGAAGTGTGGCCCACGGAGGCGCAGCAGGTCCCACTCCTCAGCGGCCTCTACTAACCATCCGGCCAGGATTTTGGCCATCTCCCTTTTTGCTTCCTCTTCATCGCCCACGGGATAGTTGAGCTTTTGGAAGGCTTCTAGTGCCTTTGTCCCATTTACTCTGTTCATGAAGTACTCCTCTAGCCTTTCCAACAAGTCTACAAGCCTCATCTTATCTCTCGTCACTTCCTTTAGGTAGTTGAAATCGTCCTCGTTTAGGAAGGCCTTGTCGTACCATTCCGTACCTCTGACCAGCTCTAGGTAATGTTTAAGTGCTTCGTAGTTTTTCACTATCTTACCGGAACCCGCGAAGGGTTTCCACCGGAACTCTACCACGCTAGGTAACACCTAAGGGTTGGAAACTCGGGCCCGTTTATGTGTGACATATATGGAAGAGGTGTTTGGCGCCGCGGCCGGGATTTGAACCCGGGTCACGGGCTTGACAGGCCCGCATACTGGGCCAGGCTATACTACCGCGGCACTTCCCACACAGACGCGGACTCGTTCCGTTTATAAATTTTTTGTAATATGAGAGAGCGCAAAAACTCAAGGAGCGAGCGGTCTTAGGGCTCGACAGCTTGTGTGGAATAGCCGGCGTGGCGGCTAGAGAAGAACACTACGGAGACGTGTTGAGAGAGTTGGTGAGGCTGTTGGAGTCCTTGGAATACAGAGGCTACGACTCCGCGGGGATAGCAGTTTATGACGTTGAAGCTAACGTCATAAAGGTCTGGAAGAAGAAGGGTAAGGTAGCGGACCTTGTCAAGCTACTAAGGTCCCAGTTGGGGGGCTTGAAGCTTAGGGCTAGCGTGGGCATAGCCCACACCCGCTGGGCCACGCACGGCGCCCCTAAGGACGAGAACGCACACCCTCATACGGATTGCGAGGGTAAAGTAGCGGTAGTTCATAACGGAATAATTTCAAATTACAAGAAGCTCAGACAAGAGCTCGAGGCCGAGGGACACACTTTTAAAAGCGAGACGGACACGGAAGTTTTCGCCCACTTGTTTGAAAAGGAACTAAAGTTCAAAGAACCTTTCGAGGCGTTCAAGGCGGCAGTAGCGCGCCTCGAAGGGTACTACGCGATAGTAGCAATAACTTCTCTAGAACCACACAAAGTGTTCTTCGCGCGCAAGGAGAGCCCGTTAGTGGTCGGAAGGGGACCCAAGGGGAACTACGTCTCCAGCGACGTGGTCAGTTTGGTGAACAGCTGCTGGGAAGTGTCCCCTTTATACGACGGCGACGTGGGGTGGATGGACGCATCGAGGATTTACGTTGAAAGGGAAGGTAGGCAGAGGCGGTTGAACTTCGTTAAGCCCGCGTGGAGCCCCGTTCAGGCACAAAAAGGAGACTACGACCACTTCATGCTCAAAGAAATTCATGAACAACCTCAAGTCGTCAAAGAAACCTTAATATCTATAGTATCCGAGTGGGATAAGGTAGAGAGAGTAGTAGACCTCCTCGACGACTGGACCGTGGTCGTGGCAGCGGGTACGTCATACCACGCTGGCTTAATATTCTCGTACAGCGTAATGAAGGAAACCGGAAAATACATCCCAGTTATAGACTCTAGCGAAGCTCTGCACTTCTCCAAAATCCTCAGAGGAACGGTCATAGCTATAAGTCAGAGCGGCGAGACGTACGATACTTTGAAGGCCGTGAGGATAGCTAAGGAGAACGGAGCAAAGGTCGTAAGCGTGGTTAACGTAGTCGGTTCTACTCTAGATAGAGAAGCAGACGTGAGCCTCTACACAAGGGCCGGGCCGGAGATAGGCGTCGCGGCCACAAAGACCTTCTTAACTCAGTTGAGTATCCTCAAAGTGTTGGTGGCTCGGATAGTCGGAGAAGGTGTGGAAAAAGTTAAGAGTATGGCCGACGAGCTCAGCGAACTGACTAAGGAGAGCATTGAGGTTAGTGCGGGATACGCAAAAGGGCTTGCCGAGCGTTTGTACTTTAAACGGGACATGTACGTCTTGGGGACCGGTATATCTTACCCGATAGCAATGGAAGGAGCATTAAAAATTAAAGAGATATCGTACGTCCACGCGGAGGCTTACCCGGCAGGTGAAGCCAAGCACGGCCCTATAGCGCTGGCAGAGCCCGGATTCCCCGTGCTCCTAGTTTGGAGTCCAGAGGACGTAGAAAAGTTGGACGTCGCCAAGAAGGAATTCGAAAGTAGAGGGAGCGAGGTCCACTGGCTCGCTCCCAACGGCGACGTTCCGGTCCCAGAGGTCGACTGGGAATACGCCCCGTTTGCCTTAACTCCGCCCTTACAGCTGTTATCCTACTATATGGCCATTAAGAAAGGCTTGGACCCGGATAAGCCTAGGAACTTAGCGAAGAGCGTTACGGTTCACTGAGTTCACCCGTATCCTAATTCGGTCTCTCGGCGTCCTATTTACGGGATTTTAAGCTTGCTGAAGACGTTTGTGCTAACTTCCTTCAGCGGCGGAGTCGGGAAGACTTTGTTCGGCGCCGAATTGGTGAGAAGGGGTTACGTGGTACTGACGACATCTCCCATCAGCAGCTATCTAGACTCTTATAATGTCACAGAGAGGTACGAAATTTACGACGCCATCAAAGCTTACATTGACGAGAGTGTATGCGACAAGTGTGGGGAGTGCTTAAAAGCCTGTACCAAGGGGGCGATAACCGAAGACTTGAAGGTAATAGATGGCTTATGTGAGGGTTGTCCGGCCTGCGCATACGCTTGTCCCCGAGGTGCGATAAAGTTCAAGCAGACCAAGGGTGCGGAGTACGAAATAATCAACGCGGGGGACGGCTTCGCTATAGAGCTGCGCGTGGAACCAGGGCTTAACGAGTTTGGCTACTTACTTGGCTTGATGGGCGTCGCGCGGAGGTTGGCCGAGGACAACGGCGCCGACGCGGTAGTCGTCGAGACGAACACGCCTATGCCAGCGCAGAAGGGCTTGCTATTCGTGAGGAAACACCCCGGGGCGGAAGAGCAAGTGAAGGAGTTCGAGTTGCGTTCTGCGAGCTATTACGAGAGGGGGGCGGCGGTCGTCGTCAACGTGGGCCTTGGTCAGTTCAACGTACATACAGCTTTGAGGAAATTCTATATGCCTTACAAGGAAGACCCGGGCTTTGGTAATTTCGTCGAGGAGGTGGTAGATTGGTTAGAGTCGCAGTAGTTGGCTTGGGCGGAGAAGGGAAAACGCTGCTCGCCCTCGAACTCGCAGAACTGCTGAGGGCCGTGCCGGTCGAGGCCAAAGAGGTGTGCGAGTTCCACTACTTCATCAATGCGCCCAGAGTTCTCGTAAAGACTGTGAGATCGTTTTATCCGACGGTTCTCAAGGACGCGTGTTTGAGGTGTAACTTGTGCGCGGCAGCCTGCCCAGACAAGGCTATGCTACGTGACGAGGAGGGTTACCCACACTCCATCCCCGAACTGTGTAGTTCGTGTACTTCGTGTTTCTGGGCGTGTCCCCACGGGGCGTTGGAGAGGCACACGAAGGTAATCGCAAAAATATATAAGGTAGGTAGCGCCCTACAACTCGAAGGCAAGTTCTTGAAGGGCATTCTAAGGGAGCTTGACACCCTAGCGGGCGAGTCATGGGTTCTCGACTCCGGACGACCAGAGTATGCCCTCTTCGCTGACGTAGCCGTCGTCGTCAGCAGAGACCTAAGGCGACGTCCAAAGGCTTTGCAAATAGTCAATTTCCTTAAGAAGAACGGCTTGCATGCGGTATTACTGAACCCTGAAGACGAGGTCGCAAAGGGAGAGCTACTCGACTTTCTCAATCATTTATAATCCCCCACGGGCCGGCTAGCCCGGTGAAAGGTCGTGGCCGCGCAAATACCCCAGAGCAACGAGGTTAGGGTTGGTAAGAAGCCGGTCATGAACTACGTGCTGGCGACCCTGACCCTCCTAAACCAAGGCGTAGACAGGATAGAGATAAAGGCCAGGGGCAGGGCCATAAGCAAGGCAGTGGATACTGTAGAGATAGTGAGGAATAGATTCTTGCCCGGCCAGGTAAGGGTCGCCGAGATAAGGATTGGCAGCCAGACCGTCACCAGCGCCGACGGCAGGCAGAGCAGGATAAGCACTATAGACATAGTACTGGAAAGGGTTAAGTAAGCTCAAAAGAACCAAGCTATTTTTAGGCGCAAGCCCCAAGTCTCTCCGCGGGGCTAGCTTGGAGAAGTCGAGGAAAGTGGCCGTATTCGAAGGCGAGGCGAAGATAGGCCTCATTAAGGTACCTACACTAAGTATAACCTTAGACCCAGAAGACTTGGAATCTCCCATATCGTTCCAGATGGCTCTGAGCAGGCTAATGGACGAGATAGCTAAGGCCATAGAAACTCCTCCCGAGAGCAAGTACGTCGCCGAGGTAAAGTTCAAAGACCACTTAAACAGGCCAGTGTTCGTAGCTATAGATTTGGGCAAAACTTTGCCTCCATTTAGCAAGAACAAGGTGAGGGCGAGGATAGTCGTAGAGGTTTATGAGGAGGAGTGACGCTTCTTCCGGGCTTCTAGGTATTCTTTTGCCTTCTTGCTTACCCACTCCTCGAAGTCCACTATCACGTATTCATATTTCCCCCTCTTCTCCAACAATCCAAGCTTCGTCAGCCTCTTTATTATGTTGAACGTCACCCTCTTCGGAAAGTAAGGAGACAGAACTTCTACTGCCTCCCCTAAGTTGAAGGTGTTCCCGAAGCGCTCCTTTAGCAAGTAATAGGCGCTAACTTCCCTCTTGTCGGGCCAGAACCCCATTACCACACCAAGTCCTTGAGGCGCAGTTTGCCGGAATATAACGCCATTCCCAATATCACTACATCGACGCCAGCGCTTTCCAGCATCTTCACGTGCTCCGGAGAGCCGACGCCTCCAGCATACTCGAGGAGCTTGTTGGGATATTCCTTCCTGATATATCTAACACCACTTACGTCGGGGCCTTTCATGGTTCCTTCAGTATCTACGTATGTATATAGGAACCCTTTGAACGCTTTCCCACTGAATTTTTCGAGGGCCTCCTTCAAGCCTACGGGTATTTCCTCTTTCCATCCCTCTACGCTAACCTTACCTCCCTTCAGGTCTATAGAGACAATAATCTTGTCCGCCCCGATCGCTTCGGAGGCGACGTCCAAGAAGTCGGGGTCTTTATGGACCCTGCTCCCTATAACGAAGGCGTCTGCTCTAGGGTACAGCCTCAAGTGTTCTAGTTCCCTCAAGCCGCCCGCCACTTGGACCCACAGCCCATATTCCTTCGCTTTATCAATTATCTTGTTTATCACTTCGACGTTTATTGGTTTACCGGCCTCGGCCCCGTCCAAGTCCACTATGTGAAGTCCTTGTGCTCCCTCGAGCGCCCAGAACTCGGCCCACCTCACAGGGTCGCCCAAGTCCAATCCTGTGCCCTTGACTCCCCTCACCCTCTTTACGGCCCGTCCCTCTGACACGTCTATGCTGGGAAGAACCTTCATTTCTGACCAGCCAGGGGACTGTGTTGCGGGTGAGGTAAATACTGGAAGTATTGAGCCTCTTGGCGAAGGGCGCGGAAGCTGAGGTGTACTTGGCGAAGTACTGGGGCTGTAAGGCCGTCTACAAGGTTAGGAAGCCCAAGGCCTACAGACACCCTAAATTGGACTCGAAGCTGAGGTACGAGAGGACCCGCAACGAATTCAACAACATGCTTAGAGCTTACAAGGAGGGCATTAACGTGCCCACACCTTACGATGTGGATTACAACGAGTATTCGATTGTTATGGAATATATCGAGGGAATACCTCTGAGCGAGAAGGTAGAGGCGTGGGCGATAGAAGAGGCGGGAAAGCAGCTCGCGACCTTACACGCAGCTGACATAGCCCACTGGGACTACACTACAGCAAACTTGATCGTTAAGGGTAGAAAATTATTCATAATAGACTTCGGACTCTCGAGGAAGACGAAGTCAGATATTGAAAAAGCGATCGACGCTCACTTAATGATAAGGTCATTCCTCAGCGCACACCCAGAGAGGGAGGATTTGGTAGACAGCTTTTGGAGGGGGTATTCTGAATTTGGCGACGCCGAGAGAATGATCGAGTTAACTAGACAAATAGAGCTTTTGGGGCGTTACGTCAGAGAGAGGAGGAAGACCGTATGGTAAGGAAAAGGGTGTACTTCTTAACTTCAAACCCTCACAAGGTAAGGGAAGTAAATGACATACTCTCAGAATTCTCAATCGAAGTGATCCCCTTGATGGGAGAAAAGGTAGAGGTTCAAGCGGACAGCGTAGAGGAGGTCGCGAGGTTCGCGGCGGAAGAGGCCAAGGGACGATTCGAGGAGAGACCCCTCCTCCTCGAGGACAGCGGGCTTTTCGTCGACGCGCTGAAAGGCTTCCCGGGCCCGTTCAGCAACTACGCTTACCGGACCATAGGGCTGAGGGGCTTGTTGAAGTTGATGGAGGGGGTCGAAAAAAGGAGTGCGCGATTCGTGTGCGCTGCTGCGTTGGTGGACGAAGACGACAGAGTCTTAGTAGAAGTCGGAGAAGTCCGCGGGACGATAGCCCCCGAGCCCCGGGGCGATAAGGGGTTCGGTTTCGATCCCATATTCGTACCCGAAGGTTACGAGATGACGTTTGCTGAGCTGGGCGAAGAGGTAAAGAGGAAAATTTCGCACAGGGCAAAGGCGTTCGGGAAAATAGCTAGACGTTTGGTTCTGAAGGGACGTTCGGCGGAAGATGTCCGGGGAATAACAGAGTGACCCCGGCTCACAGCGGGCCCCTAGGCCCCCTTGCCGGGGAGCCGCCGGACGACGGGACGGCAAGTCCTTGAAATGTTTTGAGGTCGCTCTGGTAGCCCGACCATCACCTCTCAGGGGCGGTGGTTGCGCTCATCCCTCATCTTTACGAAGCGCCCCCTTGGAACTAGTTTTAAGCTCGCTAGAGGAGACCCGGCGGGGTGGCGAGACTGGCAGAAGAGTTCAAGTATATAGTGCGTATAGGCGATACGGACATAGACGGCGCCCTACCGGCCGTCTACGGGCTAGCTAAGATAAAGGGCATAGGTTATACGACAGCGCTTGCCATCCTTAGGAAACTGGGAATAGACCCTCACATGAGGCTGGGCTATTTGAGCGAGGCCAGGATAAGAGAGCTAGACGAGAAGGTCAAAGACATAACCCAGCTGGGCTTTCCCAGCTGGCTCTATAATAGGAGGAAGGATTATGCGACCGGCAAAGACTTGCACTTGATAGGCGCAGACTTGGTGTTCTACGCGAGACAGGACATAGAGAGAGAGAAGAAGATAAAGAGCTGGAGAGGCTTGAGACACAGCTTAGGCTTGAAGGTGAGGGGCCAGAGGACCGCCACTACGGGTAGACTTGGCATGACTGTGGGTGTCAGCAAGAAGTCTAAGTGAGGTGACTGGTCGTGGGAGATCCGCGCAAGCCTAGGAAGAAGTGGTCTCCTCCCGGTCACCCGTGGGTGAAGGAAAGGCTCATCGAAGAGATGAAGCTAATGGGCGAGTACGGACTGAGGAACAAGAGGGAGATATGGATCGCCGCTGCAATGTTGAGGAGGTACCGCCACCGCGCGCGAGAGCTGCTGGCCTTGCCGGCCGACGTTAGGGAAAAGGAAGAGAAGGCCTTACTAAAAAGGCTCTACGACTTGGGTCTGGTTGAAGAAAACGCTACCCTCGACGACGTGTTATCCCTCACGCTTAGGGACCTACTGGAAAGGAGGCTGCAGACCGTTGTTTACAAGAAGGGGTTGGCGAAGAGCATCCACCACGCACGTCAGCTCGTCGTACACGGACACATCGCCATAAACGGCAGGAGGGTCACAAGCCCGGGCTACATAGTGAGGAGGGAAGAGGAGGACTTGATAGGCTACGCGCCTACCAGCCCGTACTTCAAAAGGGCACAGGAGTAGCGGCAGGGGGTCGTGACTATGCCGAAAGAAGTAAGGTGGGGCGTGGCACACATATTCAGCTCGCCGAACAACACATTCGTCCACATAACAGACATCACCGGCTCTGAGACCGCTTCAAGGGTTACCGGAGGAATGGTAGTGAAGGCCGACCACGAGAAGCCCTCTCCCTACGCCGCTATGATAGCTGCCGCGAGGGCGGCACAGCAAGCCATGGAAAGGGGTATAACAGCCATCCACATAAAGGTGAGGGCCCCCGGCGGCTACGGGCCCAAGACTCCCGGTCCCGGTGCGCAAGCAGCCATCAGGGCTCTGGCGAGGTCGGGATTCATCATAGGGAGGATTGAGGACGTGACTCCATTGCCTCACGACACCATACGCAGGCCCGGCGGCAGAAGGGGCAGGAGGGTCTGAGTTTTGCCCCTCGAGGTCCTGGAAGAAACCCCAACCTCCATACGTTTGTTGGTGAAGGGTTATCCCCTAGCAGTTCTCAACGCGATCAGACGGGCTGCGTTAGAGCTCGCCCCTAAGATGGCGATCGACTTTATTGCTGTTGATAGGAACGATAGCACGCTGTTCAACGAAGTGATTGCCCACAGACTAGCAATGATCCCCCTAAAGAGCGAGGAAGCCTTGGAGAGGTACGCTCCTCCAGAAGCATGTATGGATTGTACTCCGGAGGAGGCTGAGGCAGATAAGTGTGTGGTCGACGGGAAACCTTGCTACGTACGCTTGTACTTAGACGCGTCCGCGAACGGAAAGCAAGTAATCGTTTACTCAAAAGATTTGAAGAGCGAAGACGAAGACGTGAAGCCGGTATACGACAACATCCCGGTGGTCGCCTTAATAGGGGAGCAGAAGGTGAAGATAATAGCATACGCAAGATTGGGCAGGGGGAGGGAACACGCCAAGTGGATGCCCGCCACCGTTTCCGTGGTCAAACCCCTGCTAAAGGGGATATCTGTCAAAGAGAGTTTGTGCGACGTGGAGTGTCAGAAGGAGTGCGTAGAGAAGTGTAAGGAAGCTTTCGTTATGAGGAACAACAAACTCAGCTTGAAGGAGGGGACGACCCTATCCATGGTTATGTACTGTACAGAATACGTCTGCGAGGGTAAGGGAATACGCCCCGTTTTCGAAGAGGACACCTACTTCTTCGAGCTGGAAAGCGACGGCTCGTTAAGCGCTAGGAGGACTTTGGTCGAAGCGGCCAAGGCGGTTGTCGAGAAGCTGAGCGAATTAAAGAACCACCTGCAGTCTCGCGAGGGGTGAACGACCGGTGCCCGCGAGGAGGAGAAAAATCACCAACGTCTTGTTAAGGAAAACGCTGGACGAGCTCTGGAAGACTAAGTCTCCGGCGTGGAGGAGGGTCTACGAACTCCTCAACAGGCCGGCCCGCCAGAGGGTTGTGGTAAACGTAAGTAAGATAAATAGGTACGCCAACGACGGCGACGTCGTGGTAGTGCCCGGCAAGGTCTTGGGCTCGGGTGAGTTAGAGAAGAAGGTAACGGTGGCAGCTTTCTCGTTCTCTTACACGGCCTTAGAGAAGATAGAGACAGCGGGAGGTAAGGCCCTTCATATTTTGGAGTTGGTAAAAGAGAACCCCAAAGGTAGCGGTATTAAAATAATAACTTGAGGTGATGGGCTTGAAAAGGGTAGTTGTTGTCGACGCTACGAATCAAATAGTAGGTCGGATGGCTTCCCACATAGCTAAGATGTTGTTAGAAGGGTGGGAGGTTAACGTGATCAACGCAGAGAAGGCAGTGTTGTCGGGCGAGCCCACAAGAGTAGTAAAAGGTTACCAGATAGTGCTGAATGTAAAGACCCACACCAACCCTTACAGAAACAAGATAAAGAGGCCGAGAACCCCAAGAGGGATAATAAAAGACGCTGTTAAGGGTATGCTTCCAAAGCACAACTCCAGGGGACGAGAAGCCTTGAAGAGGCTCAAAGTATACATCGGGGAGCCGGAATACGTACCTAAGGAGAACACGTTAAGGTTCCCGGACGCGGACGCGCTGAGGCTCTCCGGAAAGTACATAACTGTGGGAGAGGTGGCACGCCGGATGGGGTGGAAGGGAGGTGAAATGTGATGGTAGTTGTGAAGTGGGCTAAGGAGCAACAAGGTAAGGGAGGCGTAAGGATAGTACTCGCAACGGGGAAGAGGAAAAGGGCCGTAGCTAGGGCCGTTATCTACCCCGGTAAGGGGAGGGTCTGGATCAACGGCGTTCCTGTCGAGATAGTTAAGCCTGAGATAAAGAGGTGGAGGATCCTCGAACCTCTGTTGTTAGCGGGCGAGAAGGTGATGAACAATATAGACATCAAGGTATTCGTTAAAGGAGGAGGCTTCATGGCTCAAGCGGAGGCTGCGCGCATGGCGATAGCTAGGGGATTAGTCAAGTATACCGGGAGCGAGGAACTGAAGGCCCTATATGAGGAGCACGACAGACACATGTTGTCCGGCGACCCGAGGAGGACCGAACCGGAGAAGTGGATGAGGTACTCCGCCAGGAGGAGGAAACAGAAGAGCTACAGGTGAGTCGCCCTTGATGCTCCCTATTCGCTGTTACACTTGCGGAAGGCCCTTGTGGCCGGAGTACGAGGAGTTCTCGCGAAGGGTGGGGGCCGGCGAGGATCCCGGCAAGGTGCTGGACGAGTTGGGGATAAAGAGATATTGCTGCAGGAGGACTATGCTCTCAGCTGTTGACGTATCAAAGGAGATTATTAAGTTCAGCACGCGCGTTCACAGGTGGTAGTCGTGAGCGCGGAGACAAGCGAAAAAGTGGTAGAATTGCTAATACCCTTGGAGATGTATTTACAGCACGGAGTACATATAGGGACCAAAATGGTAACTAACTATATGAAGAGGTTCGTGTATAAGAGGAGAAATATAGACGGCCTCGCAATACTTGACGTGAGGAAGATAGACCAGAGGATCAGAGTGGCGGCCAAGTTCCTTTCTCGTTTCGAACCGGAGAAGGTTATGGTGGTCTCTGTAAGGCAATACGGTCATAAACCGGTTACTATGTTCGCGCAGTTCACAGGCGCCAAGCCCGTAATAGGTCGCTTCGTCCCGGGCACGCTGACCAACCCTGCCTTGGAGGTCTACTATGAACCGGACGTCTTGCTAGTAACTGACACTAGGATGGACCAGCAAGCCATAGTCGAGGCAGCCGAGATAGGGATACCGGTAGTCGCTATATGTGATACTGACAACAAGACTGAAAATGTCGACTTGATAATACCGGGCAACAACAAGGGGAGGAAGAGCTTAGCGCTCTTGTACTGGTTGCTAACGCGTCAAGTCCTGGTGGAGAGGGGACAGCTCAGCCCCGACGCTCCTGAGGACCAGCCGGCTCCTGTCAGCGAGTTCGAAACGAAGGTCAAGATGATCTGAAGGCCTCCGAGGGCTCCTAGTCCACATCCCTTTGTTCGGTGTCCGCCACACACGTCATCGGCCCTCGAAAAGGTTTCCGCCGTAAGTAAAATAAACCGTACGTGCAGCCCTCCTCCGGTGAAA
The DNA here is from genome assembly GCF_056435145.1 of Ignicoccus sp. Lineage (NCBI taxonomy): Archaea > Thermoproteati > Thermoproteota > Thermoprotei > Desulfurococcales > Desulfurococcaceae > Ignicoccus > Ignicoccus sp. The sequence continues at coordinate 5,193 of NZ_JBWNMZ010000005.1, read as the reverse complement.
AGGGGATGGCCAAGTACAAGGTCTGGATAGAAAACGAGAAGTGTATATCCGATGCTGTATGTGCGCACTTATGTCCCGACGTCTTCGAGATGAATGAGGAGTACAAGGCAGTTATAGTGCCCCAGTACCGCACCGGCGACAACCCCGCTGAGGGCGTCATACCGGAGGAGTTGAAGGACTGTGCGGAGCAGGCGGCTGCCGCTTGCCCCGTTCAAATTATCCACGTAGAGCCGCTCCAAGAGTAAACACTACTCAGAACTTTTTCTTGCTGCGTTCTTCTCTCTTCTTGATGACTTCTTCGAGCTCCCTTACCAAAGATTTGGCGGCGGGTAGGCTGGTCTCTAAAGGGATCCTCTCCATTAATCTCTTAAAGAACTCTAAGGCACACTTCTTGCTGTGGAAGTAGAAGGTTTCACCACCTATGTTTATTATAACGCCTTGGCCCTTGAAGAACATCCTTCCGCAGTACATACACTTCATCTTTTCCTTTTTCCCCAACTTCTGTACCCCCTCGTCGGCTCCTTCATCATTTATATAGGCATAACGGGTCAACGACGAAGCGGTTAAGGTCGCAGCCAGTGAGGTGATGGGAGTGAGCACGGTCGAAGCCGACTTGCTGCCGTCGCGTTTGGTAGAGCTGATAAAGGAGAGGGGTTGGGAGGGCTTAACTGAAGTTCAGAAGAGGGCTTTCAAACCGATAATGGAAGGCAAGAACGTCTTGATTGCTGCCCCGACAGGTTACGGGAAGACCGAGGCCGCGATGCTTCCGATATTTGCAAAGATGATAAAGGAAAGGCCCGAACCCTTGAGCGTCCTTTACATTACTCCTCTCAAGTCCTTGATCAACGACCTAAAGAACAGGATAGAGTGGTGGGCAGAAAGACTAGGCTTCGTAGTCGCCAGGAAACACGGAGACGTGAGCGCCTCCGAGAGGAGCTTGAGGCTCAAGAGGGCTCCACACATACTGTTGACCACCCCAGAGGGATTTAAGATAGACCTAGACTGGGCTTCCCAGTTCCGGAAGTATTACAAGAACGTGCGATGGGTCATCGTCGACGAGGCCCACGAGCTGGTGGGCAGCAAGAGGGGCGTTCAGCTAAGTTTACTCTTAGAGAGGTTGAAGGCTTTCAGCGGCAGGGACTTCCAAAGGATAGCGCTCAGCGCCACGATCGGGGATCCGGAGACCACGGCCAAGCTGCTCTTCGGTTCATCTTCCAGGGACTCGGAGATCGTACAAGTTAACGTTAAGAGAAAGATAGAGCTGATCGTTGACAATATAGGGGAAGCGAAGGAAGAAGAAGGTTTTTGGAAGACTTCTGCCAAGAAGATACTCGAACACGTCGAACCTCCTACGCTCGTGTTCGTCAACACGCGTTACGCAGCAGAGAGGCTACACGAAGAGCTCTCTAAGATGGAAGGTCTTAAGGTAGAGGTGCACCACTCTTCGATATCCAAGGAAATAAGACAAGAAATAGAGAAGAGGTTGAAAGACGGGAATCTGGACATAGTTATAGCTACTAAGACGTTGGAACTAGGTATAGATATAAGTAACCTAAACAAGGTAATACTATTCAAACCTCCGGGAACCGTAGCTTCGCTGCTTCAGAGGGTAGGAAGGGCCGGCCACAAGCTTGGGGCAGTGTCTAGAGGCGTTATAATCACTACGGACGACATAGAGGCGCTGGACGGTTACACCGAAGCCGTTTTAGCCGTAAAAGGGATAGTAGAACCTCCAAATGTGCCGGACGCGCCTTTGGACGTCCTCGCTCGCGAGATCGTCGGTATGACGTTACAAGAGAAAAGGCTGGACCCCTCGTGGGCCTACGAGGTCGTGAAAGGAGCTTATCCGTACAGGAACCTAACGAAAGAGACGTTTAACGAACTTATAAATGTATTAGTGAAGAACAAGATACTCGCTTGGGACGAAAACAAATTAAAGGTAAGCTACATGTTCTATAGACTCTGGTCTTTTGACGGCGGTGAAAAGAAGAGGTGGAGTCGTTCCTTCGGCGAGTTCTTCTCGGTTATTTCCGAGAGGGACGTCTTCATAGTTAAGTGGGGTAATAAGGTCGTCGGCGACTTGGACGCCTTCTATGTTTACAAGTACTTGAGGCCGGAGAGCAAGATAAGGTTGGGGGGAAAGACGTGGAAGGTAGTTGGGATAGACGACGAGGGCATGAAGGTCTACGTGGAGCCGGCCACTGATCAGACGGGCGAGATACCCCTCTGGAAGGGCGAGGAGTTCCACCGCTCTTCATTGATCCCAGATTACGCTAAGAAGGTACTCGAGGAGGAGAGACCGAAGGAGGTGAAGCTCCTCCCTGAGGCTGAAAAGAAAGTGAGGAAGGTGTTCGAGAGCTATAAGAGGAAGAAAGTAGACATCCCCGGCGGGGACGTTTATTATTTGGAAAAAGTTCCCGGGGGTTACGTGCTCACGGGCTTCATGGACCAGAGGCTCGCGGAGGCCTTGGCCCACTTAATAATGTATAAGGTTTCCTCTGAGTACACCACGGCGGTGAGCGTCCGTTCGTCCTTTACCGGTATAGCCGTTACCGTAGATGGCGGCGAAGCTCCAAACCCGATAAAGTTGCTCAAAGAAATAGATGACGTTGAGAGCGCTATTAGGAAGGCAATGGAAAGGTCCCCCTACTTAGTACAGACCGCTAAGGAGATCCAACTAAGCTTCGGTAAGCTGGGGAAGGTCACTCCGGACGACGGCTTAGTCTTCGAAGAGGCGGTCAAACAAGCTATCGAGAAATACATAGATGTGGAAAAGGCAAAGAAGTTCATAGATATGTTAAAAGAAAAGAAGATAAAGGTTAAGTTGGTTAAGGCTAAGAGCCTAACGCCCTTGGCAGCCCACGTAATGAGCTTGCCGGCCTTCAGGCCGTGGCTAAAAATAATAGAAGCTCGCATAGTGAGCTTGCTCAAGGGTGAAGCCTTCACGGCTGAAGAGTTGGCAACCATGCTTGACTTGAGCCCAACTACGGTCGAAAACAAGCTGAAGGAGATGAGGAAGCCTACCTCGAAGGCGAGGGTAGTACACTTCATAGACGTGGAGTTCGGCGAGACGCGGTGGTGTTTGTTAGAGGACTTAGAAAACGTCATGAAGAAAGATGAGTACTCAAACTCATTCAAGCCCTTAGATCCTTACGAAAACTTTACAATGTTTTACAGGACGTCACCAAAGGAAGAGTATTCTATGAAGTACTTCAAGCCGCTGGACATAATCAACAACACCGAGGAGTTCTTGAGAGGTATAAATTCTGATGAGCTCTATGAAGTGAAAGTGATGTTCCAAGGAGATCCTCTGTTTAAGAACCTTGTGCCGAGATACTTTTACGTTCCCAAGAAAGCGCTGCCGGCGGTACTGCTTAATGCAGTGGCTTACATACAGAGGGTTAGAAGGTCTGCTTAGAAAGTGGCCAGTACTCGCTTGGAGTCTCTTGCTGTCTTTAGTGGTATCGTCCCTTGCGCTTTTCCTTGCTTCCGTAACAAGTTTGACCTATCCCTACTTCGACTCTAACGTCGCAATATCGTTCATAATAGCTATCATGTACGCTCTGACGGCGTCCAAGCTAGTGAAGTACGCAATCGCGGTAACCAATCCATCTATAATGATAAAGTCCTTAGTCTTGTTCTGGTTTTTAACGCCCTTCTTAGTTGCGGTGCCCTTCTCCTACTTTTCCGGAAAAGGGCTAATCGACTCTTACTTCGAGATGGTGAGCGGTTTCACTGGCACCGGACTGACTATCTTGAACCCTTCGAACGAATCTCCCTTCGTAAACGCGCTCCGAGCTTCTAGCCAGTGGGCCGGCGAGGTGGGGGCGCTCTTCCTAACCCTCATATTGGCCATAGTCTTCCACGTCTCTCCGACCGGCATAGTTTCGGCATTGGGGAAGGGAGAAAGGGTTAGGCCAAGTATGTATAACACCCTAATAGACTTAATCTCGATATACTTGATCTTGACAATTATTCCTATAATATATATGAGACTGGCCGGGATGAGTTTATACGACTCAATAGTTTACACCTTTGCTGCCTTGGCCACCGGGGGATTCGCGCCCACCGCCGGAGGCACGGCGGACTTGTCGTTCGTCCAACAACTCGCGGTGATAACGACTTGTATACTGGGAGCGCTCAACTTCTCCGTATACCTAAACTTGAGGTACGGTAAAGTTAGGAATGGGTTCAAGCATCCGGAGTTGATACTCATGATCTTCTCGATATTCTTCTACGCATCGTTGTTATTGTTGGTTTGGAGAAAGTTCGGTCCGGAAGAGTTGTGGAGCGCCCTCTTCCACTCGGCCAGTGCAGTCACCACCTCGGGCTTCCAGATCCAAGACGTTAGCAAGTTCAGCGAGTCGTCGAAATATATTATTACGGTTGCAATGATCGTGGGCGCTTCTGCCTTCTCGACGGGCGGAGGCGTGAAGCTCTATAGGGCCTACATACTGGGAAAGTCAATAATGAAACAAGTGAAGTCCTTAGGCACCCCTAGGGGATACGTGAGCACCATAAGCGTAATGGGAAAAGAAATAACTTCAGATGAGCTAGCTACGATGCTAACGGTCGTCGCTACTTACTTGTTCACTCTATTCGTGTTAGCTCTGGTGATAACTGAACAGTTGAGCGCCCACAAGCTAAGAGCACCGAGCATAGATGTGATATTCGAAGTTGCGTCCGCCATGTCTGGAACGGGATTGAGCTCCGGACTCACAGCAATTGCGCCGTCCGACGTGAAGATAACGTTATCCATTGCAATGATCCTCGGAAAGCTCGAGGTCCTGCCGTTCATCTTCTTCGTTTACGACAGTCTACGTTCGTTGAAGGAGTAACGCCTTGACCTTTTTAATTGCTTCGTCTTCGTTATGAGCTGATACATTAAACTTTATGTTGGTTCCCCTCAACCTCACTACGAACCTCTTCTCTGCAAAGAGTTCGTAACTCTCGAGTACCTCGAAGTCCCACAACGCCTCTCGTGTAAGGGTTCACAATCCTCACACTAATATGCCTTAATATTGCGCGGTTTTGGAGCGTGAGGTTTTGTGGTGGCCGGGGTTTGCTGGTCCCGCCGCGGGGATTCGAACCCCGGACCACCCGGTGTCTGGGCCGGCGCCCCCTCATCCCGCGGGCCAAGCCCTTGGAGTCCGGGGGCGGGCCTGAAGGGCCCTACAGCCGGGCGCTCTTCCG
>NZ_JBWNMZ010000004.1:0-24680 GCF_056435145.1 Ignicoccus sp. | reverse complement strand
CTCCACGCCTTGAAGGCCGGGGCGAGGGAGGTCACCTTCGTGGACGAGGACCCTTGGGCCCTTAAGGTTCTGAGGGAGAACTTGAAGATCAACAACTTTGACGAGAGGAAGGTGAAGATAGTGAGGGGGGACGCTTGGAAATTCTTTATGAGAAACATGAAAAGGGGGACGTCCTTTGACGTTGGGAGCGTGGACCCGCCAGCTTTAATGGATGATTACAAGGACGGGTACGCTAGGTACGTAAAGGCCTATTCCGGCGCTGGATCGGTAATAGAAGAGTTGGCCGTCCTTTCCTCTTGTTCGCGCAGCATGGACAAGGATACGTTCTTGAGGGCCATACACCAAGCCCTCGCTCCAAACTACAGAATATTTGAGCTGAGGGGCTCCGCCCCCGACCACAGCGTTCGGGCAGGCTTGGAAGACTACTTGAAGACTGCGTTCGTGTACTTGGGATGAGTCGGGGCGTGGGTTCCAGCTCATCCATCGCCTCTTAATACCGTCCTCATCCCCAACTTAGCTTCCATCAAACTGATTAAGAAGTTCGAACCAAGGCCCCACAAGGCCTTGGCATCCTCTTCGTGATAACCCAACATTTCTATTAACGAGACCACTTGAAAGGGGTGACAGACTTCCAAGGGGGTTTCGGGGGCACAAGTAAAGGTGATAGGGACTTCCTTGTTTAATGCCAAATTTATCGCGTACTTCAAGTCGTTCAAGCTCTTAGGGTGAGTAAGCAGCTCCCTGACCCTCACTTCCCCCACCTTGCCGTACTGAAACATCAGTTTGGCTTGGCTCTCGTCGAAGTACCTCAGAGTCTTCTTGCCGAAGGAGATCCCGTCCACGTACTTGTGTCTCGCGGCCGCCCTGAAGTCCTCCCTCTCGCTAGGCGAGGCGAAGATCACAGCCCTCTTCTTCACCCCCCTCCAGCCCTTTATTGTGAGCCTAGGTGGGCAGAGGGAGCACCCTTCACACAAACACCCTAGGTAGAACGCCCTGACGAGTTCCGCCGCCCCCTCGCCCCTCACCCAGCTCTCCACGAAGGGGCCTCTGAGAGGTATCCTCTCTTCACCGGTCGAGCCGTCGCCAATCATCATCGGCGCCCGCAACCCCTTTTTGGCCCCTCCTTGAAGGCTTCACGCCCCCAGGATGGACCGGTCGCGAGGCCGCCGCTGTGCGGTCGAGGAAGGCCGGGAGCCGGTAGGGGTCGAACACCCCTACCCGGCCTTGTATATACATGTAAAATTTGTATAAGCCGACACGGGCCTCCCCTTCTGGGCGAGCGAATTGGCAAGGGTCCCGTACAAGGTAGCTGTTATAGGAACCGGGAGGGTGGGCGCCACATTCGCCTATACGATGGCCATAGTGCCGGGCGTCGCTAGGATGGTCTTGGTTGACGCAGTCCCCGGCCTCAGTAAGGGAGTGATGGAAGACATCAAGCACGCCGCCGCCGTCTTCCGGAGGAGCATCCAAGTGGAAGCTTACGACGACGTTTCCAAGGTGGAGAACGCCGACGCAATAGTGATAACGGCCGGGAAGCCGAGGAAGGCTGATATGAGTAGAAGGGACTTAGCCAAGGTCAACGCTCAAATAATAAGCGATATAGGCGAGAAGCTCAGGGACAGAAACCCCGGAGCTTTTTACATGGTGATTACAAATCCGGTTGACGTTATGACAATGATATTGAACGACGTAATAGGGAACAAGGGTACTGTGATAGGTACTGGAACTAGCTTGGACACCTACAGGTTTAGGAGCGCGGTCAGCGAGCTCTTGAACGAGCCGATAGCCGCCATAGACGGCTACGTCGTAGGCGAGCACGGAGAAGAAGCCTTCGTGGCGTGGAGCACCGTTACGGTGAAGGGCGCGCCAATTGAAGAATATATAAAAGGGAAGGGGCTGAACTTGAGCAGGTCGAGGATAGAGGAGTACGTGAAGGAGGTCGCGGCGACGATCATAGCCAAACAGGGGGCGACCATATGGGGCCCCGCGGCGACATTCCAAGAGATAGTGGTCTCCCACTTGGCCAACGAGGGTAGGATAATACCGGTCTCAGTCGTTCAAGAAGTCCCCGGAGTGGGGAGGGTGGCGATTTCGGTACCAACTAAGGTCTCGGGGAAGCTAGTTCCCCTCCCTCAGCTCCTCAACGACGAGGAGAGGGAGAGGCTTAAGAGGGCGGCGGAGGCTATAAAGAAAGTCTACGAGGATACGGTTTCAGGCTAGGGGCCTCAAGGACCCGGCCAACGCGTAGACGAATAAGATCGTCGTCATCAACTGAACCGCGTCGGCTACAGACGATAACCTCCTAATCCTTTTTATTTCAGACACCAGCTTTCCGCCGTCCGTTATGAACATTGGCAAAGCGTTTACCACTCCTAAGCCCAAGTTGACTCCGTGGGCCCAGAAGAGCGTTTGTACCACATTCGCGACCTCTTCCGGCGGAAACCCCCTCAAGGGACCCTTGGGCACCCAAGGGAGCACGTAGACCCCGATCCTCTTCCTCCAGTCCTTGTCTACCAGCAGCTCTACCCTCTCCTCCCCCCTCATCACTACAACCTTCAACAATTTTGCCGAAGATATTACCCTTTTGAGGTCTATCAAGTTATTCACCTTTTGACCGTTAACTTCAACTATCACATCGCCTTTCTTTATCCCCGCGCGAGCTGCGGGGCTGCCCTCCTCCACGCCTACTACGTATATCCCCTTTTCTATTAACATCATAATTAAGATAAGCGCCAAGGCTGCGAGCGCGCCGTTGGCTGCGGGTCCGGCAGAGTAGACCCGCGCCCTCGCCCTGGGCGAACTCTTCATCAAGCTCGTCTCGTCCGGCTCCACGAAAGCTATCGGGAGGAAGAACAGCAACCCTATTCCGGCACTCTTCACCCTTATCCCTTGCCATACACACGCCAGATAGTGGAAGAGCTCGTGTAAGACAACGGCAATCGCTATTATCCATACCAAGCTGACCAGCAAGCTCACCGGTACAGTGACTCCCGGTATCAGGGGGACGAACGCTCCCCTCGCGGGGGACCTAGGGACGAACGTCCTCAACATCAAAGTATATCCAATAAGCATCAATATTACAGTGACTACGACGGTTAAGTCCAAGGACGCCTCAACCACTTTAGACTCTTCTTTAGACTCTTCCTTGTTTGGGGCGCCCTCTACAGGGAAACGCACAGCTACGAAGCCGGGGAAGGGAGTCAGCAGCCTCTCGTTTGACTTATTTAAGAAGTAGGGGATCACTGAGGTCGCTATAAGTGCGACGAGCGCTAAGGCCTCGAGTGCCATGAGGCTCCCGAAAGGCCTCACAACAACCCTTAAAGACCTTGCAAGCTAGCGCCGCGGGGGTCGAAGTTACATGCCGGCGATAGAGGTCGGTAGGGTTTGCGTAATAATAGCCGGCAGAAGGGCCGGTAAGAAGTGTGTCATAGTGGACTTGATAGACGACAAATTTGTGCTCGTAACGGGCCCGAAGGAGCTCAACGGCGTTAAGAGGAGGAGGATGAATATAAAGCACTTAGAACCTTTGGACAAAAAGGTAGAGATCGAGAGGGGTGCCGACGACGCCAAAGTGCTGGAGGCGATAAGGCGTGCCGGCTTGGAGGAGTTCATGAAGGAAGAGGTAAAACCGGAGCTGCCGGTCCCCCCGTCCCTCGGAGCTTACCTATGAAGCGTCCTCACCCTATCGACTTCTACGTAGGTATGAGCAAATATTTCCTCAACTTGAAAGCGTGTGAAGGGAGGGTTGTCAGGCCCAAGGGGTTCAGGGTGATAGAGCTCTCCGAACCATCCCCAGGCCCGTTTTACGTATATCTCCTCCTTAAGGAAGGGATCGACACCATTCACGCGCTCCGGGAGATAAGAAAGCGTCTGGGCGGTAAGTGGTATCACTTGGGCCTCAAGGACGCTCACGGCGTTACGCTACAACTTATCGGTTCCGACTCGCCCAGCGAGGGCGTTTATCTAAAGTTGAGGAAGGGGTGCCTCGTCCTAACCCCCTTGGGCAGGGGTACAGTCCGTAAGGACCGCATGTGGGGAAACGCCTTCATAATAGACCTCGAGTTTCGATGCTCTGAACCCTCTACGTTGGAAGGAAAAGTAAAGGTTCCGGGGTACTTCTCTTACCAACGATTCGGCACCGCTAGGCCGATCTCTCACGTGGTGGGTAAGATGATACTCTTGGAGAGGTGGGAAGAGGCCGTAGACGTCCTCTTGGGCGAGCCCACCCCGTGGGAGTCAGAGAGAGCCAAGAGCGTTAGGCTGGAGTACTACTCGGAGGGGCCCCGCGCCTACTTGAGGGCCCCCAAGTTCATGGACGTGGAGAGGAGGGTAGCCCTAGAGCTGTTGAAGGGGAGGCCCCCAAAGAGGGCCTTGAAGAGGAGCGGGTTGGTAGAGTTCTTCCTCCACGCCTACCAGTCTTACTTGTACAACAAAAGGTTGTCAGAGTTCGAGGACCCGTGTGAAGGCCCCAATCTCCTCCCAGGACCTGGGGCCGACGGTTATGAGGAGCTCCTAGAAGAGGAGGGAGTTACACTGGAACAGTTCAAAAAGTTCGGGTTGAAGGCCGTCTCCAGGAGGCCTTGTTACGAGACTTACGTGAGGACTTTCCCCCAAGGAAGGGGCAAGGTGACGCTGGTCTTCAAGTTACCCAGGGGGTACTACGCGACATCGCTGTTGAGGGAAATAGTTAGGGATCCTTTCGCGGTCTGAGCTCACTCCGCCACCGGTCCTATCACCGTCTTGCCCACGAGCTTGTTTATGGTCTCTACGTATTCGTCAACTATCTCTTGCAACTTCTTTATCTGTTCCTCTGTCATGTGTCTGAACCTCCCTTGGATCTTTATGAACTCCCTGATGGGCTTTCTCTTAAGCACTGGCACGTTGACCTTGTACTGGCCGTGGTCGTACTCGTACAGCACCCAGTAGCCGGTAAGCACGGCTAGCCTCGCCACTTCGATCGTCTTGGAGGGGTCGAACCTCCACCCCGTAGGACAAGGGCTGTACGCGTGAAGGAAGGCCGGTCCTTCGGTTTTAAGCGCCTTTACCATTTTGTTGTACATATCAACGGGGTAGGCCGGGTTTATCGTGGCTGCGTACGACACGTGGTGGGCCACAGCTATTTGGATCATGTCCTTCCTAACCCTCCATTCACCCTTCCACCTCTTCCCAACGGGAGTGGTGGTGGTCCACGCCCCGAATGGCGTTGAACCTGACCTCTGTATGCCGGTGTTCATGTAGGCTTCGTTGTCTAAGAGGACGTATACCACCTTGTGGCCCCTCTCCAGCATACCAGAGAAGGACTGCAAGCCTATGTCGACAGTTCCTCCATCGCCGGCAAAGACGACTACGTTTATTTGCTCGTCCTTGGGGAGCGCGCCTTTCCTCTGAAGTGCCTTTATAGCGGCCTCCACACCGGAGGCCACCGCTCCCCCGTTCTCGAAGGCTACGTGAATCCATGGAACCTTCCAAGAGCTGTAAGGGAAGACTGTGGTAACCACCTCTACACAACCCGTCGGGTTAACCACCACCGTGTTGGGTCCAGAGGCCTTCAGCAAGTGTCTTATTATCACGAAGTGCCCACAGCCTTGACAAGCCGAGTGTCCACCGGCTATGTACTCGTCCCTCGGAATTTGCATGTGATTCTTAATTTCTTGCATAGGTCCTACTTCCTTAAGCGCCATATCTCTCCACCTCCACCGTAAGGACCTATCCTATTTCGGAATTCCAAATAAAAAAGTTTATTCTCTTAAGCCTATCGGAACGGTCCTCTGCGGCACCTCCTTACCTTTCGTGAACTCTAGCAGTTGGTCTATTATTCTCAAGATGTCCTCTACCCTCACGTCCCTCTGACCTATACCTATCGTGTAGCTCGCCATCCTCGGGGCGTTCTGCGGGTCGCTGGCGTACATGGCCATCAAGTCCAACGCCACCGGCCCTTGACGCGGCGCGCCCAGGCTCATCGCCCTGTCCAAGACCCCTACTACACTGACGTTCTCTAATAGCTTCCTCAAGTGGGGGCTCGGGAAGGGCCTCCAGAGCCTTAACCTTATCAAGCCTACTTTCTTGCCCTCTTTCCTTGCCCTCTCCACGGCAGCCCTTGCCGTCCCCGCGTGGGCTCCGTATGCGATCAAGGCCACCTCCGCATCGTCCATCATGAAGGGTTCCACCGTCCCGTAGTTCCTCCCGAAGGCCTTGCCGAACTCCGCGTCCGCCTCCTCAGCCACCTTTAAGGCGTTCTCCATGGCTACTTGTTGTTGATATTTGAACTCGTAATACCAGTCGGGGTCACCGACGGTCCCTATAGATATCGGATGCTTCGGGTTCAGCGTGTTCCACGTTATTTTCTTAGGTATATACTTTAGCACTTCCTCTCTCTCCAGAGTCTCCACGGGCTCGGTCACGTGGCTCAGCACGAAGCCGTCGTAGTCCACTATTGCTGGCAAGTGAACCCTTGGGTCCTCTGCGACTTTGAAGGCTTGTATCACCGTGTCGTACGCCTCTTGGGCCGAGCTGACGAAGTAGATTACTATGCCCGCGTCCCTCAGTACGGCTATGTCGTGCATGTCGCCCCATATGCTCAAGGGGGCACTTAGGGCCCTCGAAGCGACGCCCAGCACTATCGGCAAGCGCAGGCCGGAAGCTATGTACAGAACTTCTGTCATGTATACTAGACCTTGACTCGCTGTTACGGTGAAGCTCCTCGCTCCCATAGCTGAGGCTCCCACCAGCGCCGAGGCCGCGGAGTGCTCGGACTCCACGTGTATGTATTCCGCGTCCAGCTCGCCGTTCGCCACGAACTCTGCCAGCTTCTCGGCGGCAGGCGTGGAAGGAGTTATCGGATAGGCGGCTATCACGTCTACGTCAGAGTCCTTAGCGGCGTGCGCCACAGCGTAGTTAGTGGTCAATGCCAGCCTAGCCATCGCCATCACCTCTCCTCCGGGACCCACTCGATTGCGTTAACTGGACACTCTGCGTAACAGATCCCGCACCCCTTACAGTGCATGTAGTCCACCTCGTACCTTTTGCCCATCCTAGCCTTTTCGTCTATAACTTCTATTATGGCGCCGTCCGGACAATAGATCCAGCAGAGCCTGCACCTAGTGCACTTCTCGTCTATTATTACTGGCTTGAAAACCCTCCAGCCGCTCACGTCTATCGTTTCTGTGTTGCCCGCGTCCCTGACCACAGCCCCTTCCGGGAGCTCCTTCCAGCCGGGCAGCCTCTCCTCCATCATCCCATAATCACCTCTTCGTAGGCCTTCTTGACCGCTTCCATGTTGGCCTCGACCGTTCGTGGAGGAACCTTTTCCTTAACCGCTTCCAAGAGTACATCCAAGTTCACCAGCCCGGTGGCTTTGGAAAACGCTCCAAGTATTGCCGTATTGACTATAGGCCTCTTTAACGTCTCTAAGGCTATTTTTGTAGCGTTCACGACTGCTACCTTTACGTCGTTTCTATTCAAGAGTTGCTTCACCTCGTCAGGGCTCCTCTCAGTATTTACGATGGCCATGCCACCTTCTTTGAGGCCTTGGGCTAGCTTGGGGCCAAGTAGGGACGGATCTAACACAACTATTACGTCGGGTTCGTATATCTTAGACCGGATGTATATCGGTTTCTCATCTATTCTAGTAAAGGCCTCTACTGGGGCCCCCCTTCTCTCTACCCCGAAGGACGGGAAGGCTTGGGCGTACTTCCCCTCCGCTATTGCCGCTTTGGCAACGATCTCGGAGGCAGTCACCGCCCCTTGACCGCCCCTTCCGTGCCACCTGATTTCTACGAGTGACATCTGGGGAGGACCCATACTCCAGCAGCTCCGGGGGTTTTAAACATGTATAAGTTGTATAGACCAAAATTAACCGTATATAAGTACCGGTATCGAAAGGGTCGTGGTGGTTCCGTTTACGACTTCTACCAAGGTCTTGTTGACCAAAGTTATCAAACTAGTTACTGTAGTAGTGACGGTATTGACCAAGACTTGCTGGAGCGTTAAGGTGACGGTAGTCAGAGTAGTGTACGTCTGTAAGTAAGTCACGTAGTTGGTTAGAGTCTTGAAGTAGGTCTTGAACACCGGCATAGCAACTGTATTAAACAAGGTAGTGGTCACTTTAAGCGGCACTAACTCCACCGTAGTGATTGTGTGAAATATCGTCGTAGTGATAGTTAGCAAGCGGATCAGCGGCACCAGCGCTGTAGTGCCGACCGTGAGGGTAACGCTCGTAGTTATGGTCAGCAAGACGCGGAGGAGCTGGGTAGCGTAGGTCGTGAGCGTAGTTGTTATAGTGGTCTTTAAGGTGGAGAAGCTAGTTACCGTTTTCACCACAGTAGTAGTGTGTACTAACGTCTTAGTGAGCGGTACCAAGAGGGTTTCGAGCAGACGCTGAGTAACAGTCGCGGGTAAGAGGACGAGGTTAGTCACTGTAATTGTGGAAGCCGTAGTCTTTACTAACATCAATACTTGCGATAATGTAGTAGTCAAGGTAGTGGAAATAACCCTCAATATCGTTGTGGTTACTGTTGACGTCAACAGCTTTATTATAGGAACACCGGTCAGCTTAGTTAAGGTCTGGGTGCCCGTCCCTCCTGTTACTATCAAGAACTCGCTCACCGTGAGCGTCCTCGTTACCTCCACCGGCCGTAGGAGCGATAGCATCACGGTCTCTATCGACGTTAGTACTACGGGGATCAGACTAGTTACCGTGGTAGTCGCGACTCCGGCCGTCCTAGGGCTCTCTATTAAGGGTAGCGTCAGTACGGTAGTGACGCGGTAGGTCACTGGCACCTCCTCCAGCTTGGTGGCTGTGAGGGCGGTGGTGACCGTGACGTAATTCTTAACCGTTATAAACTCCGTCAGCGTATTTGCTACCTCAGTCGTGAGGAATTTAACTTTTGGAACGGTTAACAGTATCGTCTTCGTCAGAGTTAAGGTGACGGGTGGCTTCTCCACCTTAACCGTCTTCAGCTCCGTCAAGGTTTCGGTAGTCGTAGTCGTCTTGGTTATGGTAGTTAGCGCTGGTACCATTCTCAGCTCGGTCTTAGTTATTTCGCTGATTAAGGTCGTTTTTATAGGTATCAGTGCTGTCCTCGTGGTAACGCTCACCCTCTCCGAGATCTTAGTCAATGTTATGACGTTAGTTACGGTTTCCGTGCTCACGATCGGGACCGGTTTGAGCTCGTAGATCGTGGACGTCAAGGTCTCTAAGCTGGTAGTCGTAAGTAATGATACGATGGTCTTAGTTTCGGTGGTAGTCGTAGTTATTGTTGTGGACAGAGTTTGTGTTAATTCTTTGATTACCGGTCTTATTAAGGTTAGTACAGTCTTCAAGGTGGTATAGCTGAGGACGTCGACTAACCTTGTCAACTCTGTAGTTATTGTGGTAGTTAGCGTCTTTGTTACGTATATCAGCGACGTCAACGTTGTCTTAAAAGTTATAGTGGTCCTCAGTAGGCTCGTCTCCACCAGCGTCTTCGTAAAAGTTACGTACTTACTGACCGGGAGGAGTACAGTGTTACAAGGCCTCGTCCGGAACACGGTGGCGGTCACGAAGACAGGCCTCTCGAGAACCTCGGTTGTTGTGACACTCTTAGTGACGACAACAGTATTAGTTATGAATGACACTATTGGCATAATTACAGTTTTGGGCAAAGTTTCAGTTATAGTACGAACGAGGGTTTCCGTGACCAATTCTGTGTTTCTGATCGGAACTACGACGGTAGCGGTGAGAGTCTTGAGGAGCCTCTCGACAACGGTGCGGGTCTCTACGAGGGTTACGGTCGACGTTACGTTGTGAACGCTAATCTTTGTCACTCTTTCGGTTATTGTCGTGGTCGAGTAAACCGGTACCAGCTTGAGACTCGTGACCGGGGTCACTTTGATCAAAGTCGTAGTGATCAAGCTAGTGAAAGCTTTGGTCAATGTCTCGAATATGGTAGTAGTGGTCGTCGTCACTACGGCAATCAGCTTGACTTCCCTAAGTGTGGTCGTAACCACGTTTGTTACAGTGTTAATCAGAGCTTTCGTGACCACGCTGGTCACCGGGATCACTACGGTCTCCTTGAGCGTTACGAGCTTGGTCAGCGTTGTAGGCAAGACCTCCGGCTTAGTCACGGTTACAGTTACGTTAACGTACCTAGTTTCAGTTACCTTGATACTTGACGTAGTTGTAAGCGTGACATAGACGGTCTTGCTTACGCCTACCACAAGTTCGCGCAAGAGAGTTGTACTGACGGTCATCAACTTTGTGAGGGTTATCGGGACGAGAGAAGTTAACGTAGTTATCTTAGATACGAATTTGGTCAGTGTGAGGGTTATCGGGACCGACGTGGTCTCGGTAACGGTCTTAAAGCTGGTTAGCGTAGAGACGATTGTCCTTTCCAGAGGTACTAGCGACGTAACCGTTCTGTAGATAGTATTTATAAGAGTGGTCGTCACCGTACTTATTAACTTTTCCGTCTTGGTAATTGAAGATAAGACCGTTTTAGTGAGCGTTATACTTACTGTTTCGACAATTGTGCTGGTAACGGTCTTAAGCGCGGTAACGATCCCGTACGTCAGCGTGTACGTGATATTATTCATTACCAGAGTACTCGTAGTTATTACTGTGTCTAGTTTATCGACTACGGGAACTCTCAGGGTTAGTGTAACTGGAGTGGTTAAGGTTATGCCGTCGTATTTGAGGGCTACGGTCGTAACGGTCGTGAGGGGGGCCTCCGGGAGTGGCGCTCCGGCGGCCGCCAGCCCCCCGACCATCCTAACGGTCACCGGGACGGCGACGGGCACGAATTTCTCCAATGTTATGGGCCTAATCAAGGTTCTATTCAAAACGACAGTTGTTGTGTAAGTGATTGGCTGGGTGGTAATTGTGGTAACTGTAACGGTAAAGAGCTTGTTACAGTATAAGACGCTCACCGTCTTAATTATTGGTTGTACCTTGATTGAGTACGTCAAACTCAGCCCTATCAGAGCCGTCGGGGAGAAGTACTCCCTTACCAACGCCTTAAGGTACTTGTACTCGGGGTACCCCCTCTGGACCAAATCGTCGTACAGCCAGCCGAGCCCGTCGGGGGTCAGAGCTAGGGAGGGTACCAGCCTCCAGCCCTTGGTTCCAAATTTAGACAGTAACATGTACTCTGCCACGGCCAATTTCCTAATCCACTTGTCCAACCTCGGGGACTCTACCCCCAAAGCGATTAGGTGGTGGTAAGTCTCTAAGGCGTCTTCGTTGCTGATGCCAACTCTTTTCAGGGCGAACTCTCCGGCCTCCTTAACTATTGAGGAGGCCAGTTGGGAGGCGTAAGGGCACTCGGCCACCTCAGCTGCCCTTACCCCCACCAAACGGGCCAGCGGGTCTCCGCCCTCAAGGACCTTGTTGATGCCGTCGCTCAACTCCTTGCAGCCTTTTCCGAGCACAGCTAGGTCTAAGAGGCCGTAGGCGGCTTCTCTATAAAGACCTAACCTTAGGGAGACGTTCGTGAGCTCGGCGACCTTGTTGCTCAATTGTTCAACGAACGGCCTCGAGAATGTAAAGTTTTGTATGCTCAAGGCCATCAACGAGGCGTAAGTATACTTCAGCTCCTCCGGGTTTGTAGGAACTACGTGGGCTAGGGCGGTTTGCGTTACGTTTTCTAAGGCCGTCGCGCTTACCACCATCATAATGATGAGTGCCAGTGCGCGTTCCATTCTTGTACCCAAAGAGGGGCCCTCAGAAAGTCTCAAAAGGATTAGCGGCTCGCGCCGGGGTTCTCATCACCCGTCAGCCGAAATCCGACCGCTCATCGCCGCACCCCCATCCATAAATCCTTGTGGCCCGACCCCTCGGTGGGGACAGCGGCGTGGCCACGGTTAAGCTGACCTACTTCGGCCACTCAGCCTTCCACGTCGAAATTGACGGGGTGGGAATAGCCATAGATCCGTGGATAACTAACCCGCTCTCGAAGACTACACTCGAAGACTACTTAAAGAACTATAAGACGGATATAGTCGTCCTAACGCACGCCCACGAGGACCATATAGGGGATGCCTTAGAGATAATGAAGAAAACCGGCGCCAAGTTCTTCTCAATCCATGAGATATACGTGGACTTAACTCAGAAGGGGTTCCACGGGATAGGCGCCAACATAGGCGGCCCGGCGAAGCTAGACGACGTGGCCCCGGGCTTGGGGATAGCGCTCACCCCGGCCACCCACTCCAGTTACGACAAAGGCGTGCCCACGGGAGCGATAATATTCAAGGACGGCAAGGCGTTGGTCTACCACGCCGGCGACACCGGACTGTTTGCCGAGATGCAGTTCATAGGGGAGCTCTACGCACCGAAGGTAGCGCTTTTGCCGATAGGAGGACACTATACCATGGACATAGAGCAAGCTACGCTCGCCACGAAGCTCTTGAGGCCGGAAATAGTCGTCCCAATGCACTACAACACCTTCCCGCCGATAAAGGCCGATCCCAACGAGTTCAAGGAGAGGGTCGAGTCAGCGGGACTAGCTAAAGTGAGAGTCATGGAGCCCGGAGAAACAGCCGTCTTTGAGTTTTAGAGGGTGAAGGCGGCTTTGGTGCCCGTGGCCGACGCTCATACACACTCCAACCCGATCAAGGGCTTAGGTATGTCTAGAATAGCGCCCAAGTTCAAGGAGGCCGGAGGGTGGTTCCTCGCCCTCGTGGGGCTAAGCCCCTGGCACTACGGTTTCGAGCCGACGTTGGAGGGCTACGAAAAAACACTAAAGAAAACCTTGGAAGAGGCGGAGAGAGCCAAAGAAAGCGGATTGAGGGTGAGGACCCTCTTCGGCTTCCACCCAGCCGACGTAGACAAACTCATGGGGATGATGGAAGCTGAGAAGGTCTTGGAGTTCGGACTGAAGGTGTTGAACTTAATAGAGAAGTACTTGAAGGAAGGCTCGTTGGACGGGATAGGTGAGGTAGGGAGACAACACTACAAGACCACACCGGTATCCATAGTCATATCAGAGTTGATAATGAACAGTGCTATCGAGAGAGCGAAGGACTACGGGGCAGTGGTACACTTGCATTTGGAGCAAGGGGGAAAGGTCACGGCAGTCGACATAAGAGAGAGGCTCGAAAAGCTCTCGGTCCCCGCCCACAAGGTGGTGGTTCACCACGCGAGGGGTAAGAGCCTGGCGGCTGCGGTGGAGGAGGGCCTAACGGCAACCGTGCCGGGGGTGAAAGGGAGCTTGGAGAGGGCAGTGAAGCTTCCTCCAAACTACATGGTGGAGAGCGACCACATAGACGACCCCAAGAGGCCCGGAATAGTGATCTACCCGTGGGAGATGGCTAAGAACCAGCTGGAGCTCTTGCAGGAGAACAAGGTGGACGAGGAGTATTTATGGAAGCTCAACGTAGATAATGTGGTCAAGGTCTTCGGCGTGGTCCCGCCCTAACCGTCTAAACCCGTCGCTAGCCGCCTTGACGGGCCGCGCCTTGCCGCTCACGGAGGAGGAGCTGAAGCTCATCGAAGATACTTTGGGAAGGAAGCCAAACGAAGTAGAGCTCGCCATGTTTGAGGCCCAGTGGAGCGAGCACTGTTCCTACAAGAGCTCTAAAAAGCACTTGAGGAAGCTGAAGATGGACTCCCCTTGGGTCGTCAAGGGGGGCGACGCTGCGGTAGTCGACTTCGGCTCCGTGTATGTGGCGTTCAGAATAGAGAGTCACAACCACCCCTCCGCCGTAGACCCCTACAACGGGGCTGCGACGGGAGTTGGAGGCATAATTAGGGATATCTTGAGCTCTGGTGCCAAGCCTATAGCGCTCTTGGACGACCTAATATTTGGAGATTTAAACGATAGCTTGGTTAAGTGGCACGTAAAGGGAGTAGTAAAGGGAATATCCGATTACGGCAACAGGGTTGGTATTCCTACCGTCGGAGGGGAGACGTGGTTCGACCCGGACTTTACCAGGAACCCTATGGTCTCGGTCGCTTGCGTCGGGATATGCCCCAAGGACAAGCTCATAAACGACGCCCCCCGCCCGGGCGACTTGATAGTGATAGCTGGCAACTACACGGGCAAGGACGGTTTGTTGGGTTCGTCGTTCGCTTCCAAGAACTTAGAAGAGGGAGTTGAGGAAGAGTATGCGGCTATACAAGTCCCCGACCCCCTCATGGAGAAACTCCTAATTGATTCCATATTGGAAATGAGGGACGAGAAGCTGCTAGTCTTCGTAAAGGACTTGGGGGGCGGCGGGTTAGCGACGGCCCTCAGCGAGGTGGCCGCGAGCTTCGGTCTGGGGGTGGAGGCGCGGCTGGACGCCTTACACCTCCGCGAGCCCATGAAAGCGTGGGAGATAGTGGTTTCAGAGAGTCAAGAGAGGATGATGTTAGTAATTAGACCTGAAAACTTAGAGAGGGCTAAGAGGGTATTGGAAAAGTACGACGTCCCTTACAGCGTCATAGGCGAGTTTACGGACACCGGGAGGGTCGTACTATATTACAAGGGCGAGAGGGTAGCCGACTTACCGGCCAAGTTCTTGGCGGAGGGTCCGGAGCTCGACAGGCCCTACGAGAGGCCGAGGTGGCACCTCGAGCTGGAGCTCCTCCCCCCGCTGCCCGAGGTCAACTTGAATGAAGCGATGAGGAAGGTTTTGAGCTCCCCTAACGTGGCCTCGAAGAGGTGGATATATGAGCAGTACGACTACGAGGTCCAGATAAGGACCGTAGTGAAGCCGGGCGAGGGGGATGCGGCTGTACTGAGGCTCTTAGAAGATCCTCCTAAGGGGATAGCAGTAACTACGGACTCCAACCCCCGCTACACGTTCTTGGACCCCCTCTGGGGGGCGGCAGACGTGTTCTTGGAGGCTTACCGGAACGTAGTTGCTTCGGGGGCCAGGCCTCTGGCCGCGGTGGACCAAGTGGACGCCGGCAACCCCGAAAGGCCCGACCGCTTCTGGTTCTTCGTTAGGATGATAGACGGCCTAGCGTGGGTGGAGAGGGAGGTAGACGTCCCCATAGTTGGGGGGAAGGTGAGCTTTTACAACGAGGATGAGGTAACGGGCAAGCAGATAAAACCAACGGTCATGATAACCATGATAGGTAAGGTGGAGAACGTCTACAACGCCAAGAGGGTCCGTGCCGAGGAGGGGGACGTGCTGGTGCTCGTAGGCGAGACGTTCCCGGAACTAGGGGGCAGCGAGTTCTTGTGGAGCGTGCACGGCCTCGTGAGGGGCAAGCCCCCGGTGCCGAGGCCCTCTGCCGAAGTGAGGGTGGCAGAGAAAGTGCTCAAGGCGATAAATTTGTCTGGGGTCACCGGGGTCCACGACGTGTCCGTTGGGGGCTTGGCAGTGGCGGTGGCGGAGCTCGCGAAGGGACTGGGGGCCGTCCTCGAGCTGGACAAGGTCAGAGGACCTTGGAAAACCCCCTCAGAAGCTTTGTTCTCCGAGAGCGGGGCTAGGTACTTGCTGGCGGTCAAGCCGGAGGCAGTAGAAGATGTGTTGAGGCTCACAGGAGGCTCCGCGGTAGGCACGGTCGGCGGGGGGTCGCTCAGGGTTACGTTGAACGGGAAGGAGGTAGTCTCCGTAGAGGACTTCGAGGAGCTGCTGGAAGACGGTATGGCTTCCCGCTTAGTCTAATGGGGTCCTCCCGGTCCTCAACATAGACTCTATGACGTCGGGGCTCCGCTTGAACTTTCTAACCTTAACTACGGTCCAACCACCCTCTTTCCACTTCTCCAGCACTGTTACCTTCACGCCCAACTGTCTGGCGTAGTTCAAGTAGTCGTTCAAGTCCTCCTCCGACGGAAAGCGTAACACGAAGTCCTCGTGTAAGGGCCTCCCCTCGGCCACAGCTCTGACCGCCTCCACGGCCGGCACCAAGACGGCGCGTCCCAGCCAGAGGGCTCTTTCTTCCAACTCCCGTCCGACGAGCCCCTCCTCAAAGGCCTTGAACATCTCTCTCACTATCCTGGGGAATAAGTAATCCTTCCCTTCGTCGAACGGGTACTTCATCCCTTGCTCTATGTCGCCTATGTTAGTGAAGGAACCGGTGTACTTCGCCGGGGGCCTCTTATACAGAGGGTCTTTCAAGACGACTCCTTCCCTCCCCTCGACGTCGAACCGGTCCACGACCTCCTTTATCTTGTTCACAGACTCCTCCGGCGGGAAGGTGCCCAATAGCCTAACGCTCCTCAGCCCGTGCCTCTTGACCAGCTCGTGCCTCTCTTCCACCGGCATCGGTTTCCAGTCATTTCCATCCTTTACGAAGATATCAAAAATGAAGTAGTCGAATTTAGGTGCTTCCGGATACTCGACCCTCACGTAGGGGTTCTCGGTCCCAACAACTTCGCCCGCCACGAAGCTTCCGGGCGGGAGCTCGTCCAGCAAAGAGCTCAGCTTCTCTCCGTACAGGCTCTTGAGTCGGGCGTTGGTGTAGGGACAGAGGTAGCCCCCTCTGGTCACGGCGAAGAGCTCTCCGCCAACCTTGATTACCCTGACGTTGTATCCGTTCATCTTTTCCTCAACCGAGACTCCTTCGGGGAAATAGTGGGGGACCTTTGATAGTAAGACGAGCCTCTGTATCGAAGGGTAGCCCGGGACTACGCCCAAGTCTCCGTTGTAGTAAATGATCACCGAACCCTTTCCCCATTTCCCCTTCTTGAGGTGTATGTACTTCGCTCCCTTGTACTCCACGCCGACACCCTAGGGCCCAGCCCTCGGCAGCTCTGTTGAGTGGGGGCCACGCTGAATAACCTTACCTACTGGTAAGTAAGTTAGGTGGGGGCTTGGAAGGGTTGGAAGCGCTTTTGGAACTCCTCGGGTTGAAAAGGAGAGTAACCGAGTTGAGCGGCGAGGTTGTGATAGAGGCGTTCCCACTGGAGGAGGCGAAGTATCTTAAGGACGTCAAGGGGGTCAAGCTCGTCGAGGGGAAAAAGCCGGAGGACGAAACCCACGAACCCTACATAAAGGCTTACAAGGACGGCGTCTGTAAGGTTAGCTTCTACGGCTCCTTAAATGGCGTCTTGGTACCGGGCTTTCTAGAGATATTGAACGGGCTTTCGAAGGGAATAGGACAGAAGGAGCTCCCCCACTCGGTGAAACTCAAGCTCTATGTCTATCCCGGTTTACCGTGTTACAAAGCGTTGAAAGAGGTCGCATGCCTCGTAGGAAGTTACAAAAACTTAAAGATCGAGATAATTCACGTGGATTCTGGGAAAAGGCTAAACGAGCTTAGATCCCTAGGCGCTAGTGCAGTGCCGGCCTACGTCGTAGAAGGGAAGCTGCTACACGTAGGACCTCTAAGCGCTGCCGAGCTGGAGAAGGAAATAAAGAGGGTAGCATTGGACTTAGCCGTGGAGAAGGCTAAAGAGGAGATATTAAAGGAGAAATTCACCTCTCGAGCTTCTTGAGGATTATTTGGGTGTGCGTACCCACTATACCTTTCATACCTCTAACGGTGTCTAAGATCGTGTTCAACACCCTATGGTCTGGGGCTTCTATCCTCACTAGCAAGTCGTAGTCCCCAGTTACTTCTGATACCTCCTTAATACCCTCTATGTTGCTCAGCCTCCGGGCCACCGAGCCCGTGAAGGCGTTGCTGTCCACTTTGACCCATACCACAGCCTCTACGTTCTCCGTTGCCTTGGGCCTAAGGACCTTGCCGCTCACCTTTTCGGCTATGCTTATCAACGCGTCATCGGTTAGGAACCTCAAGTTGCTCTTCTTTATTTCCTCCAGTATCTTTGTTAACGTGTCGTCGTCTACCTTTATTCCGAGCTTCTCGAGTTTTGCCTTCACCGCTTTCTTTCCTGTGTACTTGTCTATGACGTAATCCCTGCTCCTCCCTATAATCTCTGGTGGGAACGCCTCGTAAGTCCTCGGGTCGGCCAGTATGCCGGCCACGTGAACGCCCGCCTTGTGCAAGAAAGCGTAGTCGCCCACGACGGGCATATTGTAAGGAACTTCTATTCCGGAGTACCGTTCGACCATCCTCGTCAGCTCCATTAGGCCGCTCAGCTTGACCAGTTCTACGTCGAAGTGTACCTTCACGGCTACCGCGAAGACTTGGAGGGGGACGATGCCTACCCTCTCTCCAAGCCCGTTCACGGTCACGTGCACGGCTGTGGCCCCTCCCATAACCGCCCCGAAGGCTGTGGCCAGCGCCATGCCCAAGTCGTTGTGGGCGTGAATGTCATATTCAACGTTAGGGACGGCCTTAACCATGTGTTCAAAGAACTTCTGAGCGGTCCACGGGGTTAGAACCCCTACGGTGTCCGCCAGGCTCACCCTGTCAGCCCCGGCGTCCCTTGCCGTCTTGACCACTTGCTCTAAGTACTGTAAGTCAGCCCTAGAAGCGTCCTCGGCGGTGAACCTTACCTTTACCCCGTAGCTCTTGGCATACTCAACCATCTCGCCGATTATACTGAGAGCCTCCTCCCTCGTCTTCTTGTGTTTGGAGCTCAAGTGTATGTCGCTGACGCCGTAGAAGATTGCTATCCTGTCCGCCTCAGTTTCCGCGGCCTTGTCTATGTCGCTCTTAACTGCTCGGCTGTGAGCGATCACCTCGGCCCTTATTTCGCCCTCTCTCTTCATCCACGCTATTCTCCTCACGGTTTCGTAGACGTCGGGGGCCACGGCGGGGTGGCCGGCCTCTATCATGTGGACGCCTATTTCGTCCAGCTTCTTCGCTATTTCCAACTTTTGGTCCACGGTGAAGGAGACGCCGGGCGTCTGCTCGCCCTCCCTCAAGGTCGCGTCAAGTATCTTAACCCGTTCGAAGACGGGCCTGTACTTTCTCAGCTCATCTGAGAACGGCGTCGTCAAAGCTTGCTACCGCACGTGCGCTTAGCAAGAAATAATAGAGTTTTTTGCAGTAACGCTATATAACCTCCTTCCAGAACGCGGCCGGGATTGCGCAGTGACCGGAACTATAAGGGCGAAAGCCGTCAAGGTGGGCGACAACATAGACACAGACGTCATAATTCCCGGTCGCTACTTGATCTATACAGACCCAGAGACCTTAGGCAAACACTGCTTCGAGCCGATAATGCCGGACTTCTACCAACGCAGCAAGGAGCTGGGCGGCGTGGTGGTTGTGGCGGGCAAGAACTTTGGGATGGGAAGCTCTAGAGAACAAGCGGTGGTGGCCTTGAAAGGGGCCGGTGTTAAGGCAGTGGTGGCCGAGAGCTTCGCCAGAATATTCTACCGGAACTGCATAAACCAAGGCCTACCGGCCGTGGCAGTTAAGGGAATAAGCGAGGTCGTTGAAGAAGGGGACGAGGTAGAGGTGGACTTAGAGGGCGGGAAGGTAAGGGTCTATAACAAGGAGGGGGAACTTAAGAAGGAGTTTGAGGTCCCCAAGCTCCCCTCAAGCTTGTTGGAGATCTTGGAGAACGGGGGCTTAGTCCCCTACCTCAAGAAGAGGCTGGCGGTGGAGGGCAGATGAGGGCGGTTAAGTTCCGGGGGGACTTAATCGTCGAGGAGACGCCTATTCCCCCCGTCCCCAAGGACCACGTCCTCGTGAAGGTGAAGCTGGCCTCAGTCTCTCCTTTGGAGAGGGGGTTGGAGAGGGGCAACGTCTGGGTGGAGCCGGAGAGAGTGCTGGGACTGGAGGGCTTCGGGAAAGTGCTGGAGGCCGGCGTCGAGGTTGAGGAGGAAGAAGGGAAGGACGTCTTGATAGACAGCTACTTCGACGGAATACTGGGAGTTACGAGGGACGGGGCTCTTGCGGAGTACGTTGTGATGCCCAAGAACTCCTTGGTAGAGGCCCCGGACGTTCCTGACTACGCTAAGGCGCTCGCCTCGGCCGGGGCTTTGGCCCTCAAGATAGCTGAGCTTACCTCCGACAAGAAGACGTTGCTCGTGGGCTCGGGCCTCACAAACGTCTTGGCATCGTATAAGCTCTCTTGGGAACTCCCGTTGCTCCCGTGGGGGAGGGAGATAAGCCTCGACTTGAACTATTACCCCACTACGGCCTCTGCGTGTACCCAAGAGTGGGACGCGGTAGTGGTCTCCGTCCCGGAGGCCAGCGCGCTGGACACGGCGGCCATGTGCGTAAAGGAGGGTGGAACGATCTACCTCCACCCGCTCGTGGACTACTCCAAACACGTGTTCGCCGGCAAGAGGCTCGAAGTGGTGACCTTGACCCCGGGGGACTTGGCTGAGGGGGCGAGGCTGGTCGCCTCCTTGCCCACCAAGTACCTAAGGGAGCTTGTGGAAGAGACAAACGACTTGGAGGAGGCGCTCGTTTCCTCTTTCTCGAGAAGCTTGCTACGGCCGGATGCTTTGTAACGCCCTACCGGAAGGGGGCCCGGAAGCGCGAACGATGTTTGTGGACGTTCACTTTCACTTGTCGTGGAGCGCCCGCTCCAAGATAGACCTAAATTTGAAGGACTGCAAGTCCGTGGAGGAAGTCCTCCACAAGGTTAGGGAGGAGGCCGAGAGGGGCGGCACGTACAGGGGTTGGGTAGTGGGTACGCTTTTACCCTTGAAGCTGGCTAGGTCGTTGGACAGGTACGCTTTAGATGAGGTCTCCCCGGACATACCCGTCTCTATAGCTACCAGAGACGGTCACATGGCTGTTGCAAACACCAAGGCATTGATGTTGGGAGAGGTGAGCTGTGAGGACGAGGGCGCGGAGTGCGAGGACGGGAGGCCTACCGGGAGGCTCTACGAGGGCGCGATGAGGAAACTGAGGCGCGTGATGCCGGATCCGGACACAATGCTTCTGTATAGAGCCTTCAAGTCGGTCTTAGACGAACTGAAGGAGGGAGGAGTTGTAGAGGTTCACAGTATGACGTCGAGGTGGTTGGAAATGGAAATAGTCAACAAAATAAACCACGACGTCAAGGTATATCACTACGTGAGGACAGAAGCCCCCATACCCGGGGCGGTCGGGGTGAAGCTCTTCGTGGACGGCGTGATAGTCAATGGCACTGCTATGACGGAAGGCAGGGGGAAGCTCTACGTCCCCTTGGAGAAGTTGGTAGCGTGGCTCAAGAAGGGGAAGGAAGACGGCTTCCAAGTGGCCGTGCACGTGATGGGGGACGAAGCGTTGGACGTAGTCCTAAAAGCCTTCAAGCTCGCCGGCTCTCCGAGAAGGGTCTTGAGGGTAGAGCACGCCGCGTTGGTCAGAGACGACCAGCTGGAACCTTTGGCCAAGGCGGGAGTGCCGGTCTCGGTACAGCCCGGCATTATGGAGGCGGTGGGGGCCGAGGAGTTCAAGAGGATTCTCGGGAACCGCTGGAGGGAGTTCATGAGAGTCAAGGACATGCTTGAGGCGGGAGTCAAGGTCTACGGCGGCAGCGATCACCCCGTGGGGCCGTGGAGGTTTGAAGAGATAAAGAGATATTACAAGATGCTTTGGAGGCCGCCCTCCGACGAGGAGGTGTTAAGGCTCCACACCTCGGGCCACGAAATCCTTGGGGATGATCGCGCCCGACGGGCCGAGCGGTGAGGGTATTGGCCTTTGGTGACCTCACTCGTATTTGATCTTTATCTTCATTCCCAAGCGGTCCTCCAGCTTCTTTAATTTCTTTGCCTTCTTGAGGACGTTTTTCCCGGCCCACCTAGGCACCGTCACCACCACTACTCCATCCCTTACCTCCACCGAGGTGGCCTCTGGGAGGACTCTGTACACGTAGGCCAATATCTTCTCCTCGCCCCTCTTCGCGACCTTCCTGACCGGTACTACCATGGTCTGTTCGCCCCAAGTGTAGATTTCGTACTCCAGCTCCCCGCTCAAGAAGTCCCTCACCTCTACTACCGGCCTCGCCAGGTCTGCCTCCCGGAGCCCGGTGGGGAGCTTGACGGTCATCTGGAGCTCGTACACCTTGGCCACGCTTCCGC
Source organism: Ignicoccus sp. (assembly GCF_056435145.1). NCBI lineage: Archaea > Thermoproteati > Thermoproteota > Thermoprotei > Desulfurococcales > Desulfurococcaceae > Ignicoccus > Ignicoccus sp. Next base: position 2,897 of record NZ_JBWNMZ010000004.1, on the reverse strand, counting down.
TGTCTATGAATATTACAGTATCCACTATGCTTGGTATCATTCCGAGCTCCACCCTCCCTATGAGCCTCTGAACCGCGTCTATTGGTGTGGTGGCGTGGACCACGCCTACCATGCCTATTCCGGCCATCCTGAGGTCCATATACAACTTGAAGTCCTCGTCCGTCCTCATCTCGTCAAATATCGTGTAGTCTGGCCTCGAGAGCAAGAGTATTGCGTAGAGCTCCTTCACGCTCGTGTGTTCCTTCGAGTACTGAGTGACGCTGGGAGGAAGGACCATGTCCCTGGGCGACTCTATGGTTTTAACTACCTTGCCCTTCCTTGCGTAGTATTCGGTGAGCGCTTGGGCGAAGGTAGTCTTCCCCGCGCCGGGGGCGCCGGCTATGAGTATTCCTTCCGCCCGGTCCTCCAACCTCCTTATCAACTTCTCCGGCAAGTCGTAATCTTCCAAGCTCAACTTCGCGATCGGTCTGACGGCGGTTATCTCCCAGCCGTCTGAGAGGGGAGGCCGGGTGATCACTATCCTGTACTTCCCGAGCTGGACCACAGTAGTGCCGGGCCTGTCTACTTCCACGTAAGCATCCCTCCGGGACCTCGCGGTCTCCATTATCTCGAGAGCCATGTTCTCTAAAGTGGCTGCGTCCAGCGGATCGCTCGAGAGGGAGACCATTTCCCACTCTCCCGGCCTTCCCTTTTTCGCTTTGGGCACGTCGCCCTCCTTCAAGTGTATACTCATTGTGTCTTCGTCGAAGAACTCCTCGAACTTCAGTTTCGCTGGCCTGTACTCGCCCGCGAAGAAGACGTCTATGCCCATAGTCGTTGCTACGAGCGCGTGTACCCTGTCTCCGGTGACCAGCGTGGCATTCTTCTCCTTAGCGACCTTCCTAACTGCGTCGTCCACGTCCCTTTCCTTAACATCGACCACCTCTATACTCACCAGCCCCTGCAACTCGAGCTCTCTGAGCTTGGTGAGCTCCTCCAGCGCGGCCATCCCAGAGGCGAGGCCTTCCCGCGCTTGCTTCTCTATCTCCTTGATTAAGGTAGAGGGTATCAGCAACGTCCCGAAGAGGAGGCCTTGCTCTACGAGCCGGGTGAGCAGCCCCCTTTGGACCGCGTTGAGGTCTGGGACGTAGACCTCTTTCTCCACTCGATCTACCCGAGTAGGGCTTCGAAGGGGGGTGATTTAGGCTTGAACACAACCCTGCTCTACATCGTAATAACCAACTTGACAACCCCTCTGCCGGTCGTGGAGTGCAGGGAGCACACAATCTCCTACTCTTTGAGGGAGGGGAGCTTGTTGGCGACCGACCTTACCTTGTGGATGCTAAGCTCTTTAACTAATAAAACTTTCTGTTACGAGTCGAGGACGTTGTTGCCGCCGGAGTATCCCAAGAGGTTAGCTGAGGAACTGGTCGACGCCCTCTCTAAGAGGCTCCCCAAGGTGAAGGACTTGCTAGAGCTGAGGACGTACGGCCAGTGGTACTACGTTATGGTCTCTTCCTACCCTGGGGCCAGGGGGCTGGAGGAATACTTGAAGTGCTTGGAGAAGTACGACGACGCCAGGGCCCTTTACTGCTTTTTAGTGTTGAAAGGGACATACGAGCGCTTCGTAAGAGGCGTGAAGCCCCTCCCGGGCCCGTGCGCTCCCTCTAACTTGACCCCGGGGGAGCTTTACGCTTTTGACACCTTGGTGAGGAGGTTACCGGGAGGGAACTTCACAAAAACGGTTAATCTGTTGTACTCACTCTACGCTTACGCGCTGTACTACGAGCCCCCGCTGGTTCCGTTGGTGAGGGATATCTTGAGAGAGCTGGTGACGGGGAGGTGTTCCCCGACGGAGGCTGCCTTGGCGGCCACGTGTGCTCTAAGAGGGGGGAAGTGGTGGGAGGACTACGCCCTCCTAACCTTGCTTCTGTTTAGGTAGTTCTTTCAAACGGAACTCACAGAAGGGGTCTCCCGAGGGCATGTGCTTTGTGACCTCGATCAAAATCTCGGGCTCTCGGCTACCGAGCCTCCTGTTGCCCTTAAATATTACTTGTACCGGCTTGTCCTCGAGACTCTCTATTATACCTACCTTTATCGCAGCACAAGCGGCGCAAGCGAACGGCATATCTTTGGTGTACTTGAAGTGTGGGCACTTAGTGACTTTGAACACGTACTCGTCCCCTTCTTTGAACTCCTCGTACTCGAAGTCCATACCTATTAACTTATAGGGTAAGTAACAAGCCTTCATAGCGTCCTCCAAGCTTTCCACTTTTATCAACTTCTTCAGCTCCTCTCCCATAGTCTCCTTTGCGCCTTCTTTGATAATGTTGAAGATCAGCGCTGTGGCGGCCCCCTCACCTATGTACTTTCTTAAATTCTTGGGGAGGGTATCAAACATGAACTTCTCTGCGAAGTTCGCAAAGGCCTTTGCTATAGTTTCTTTATCGAACTCCTCCGGGCTCAAGGACTGTTACCCATGCTTACCCTCCGACTCACGGTTTATAGCTGGGACAACGTGCCTATATCTTAAAAACCTCGAAAAGATGGTAAGGCCGGAAGGTACCTTTTCTTGTGGGAAAGAAGGCTTGGTCTCGCAGGCCCTTGAGGCGGTCTCCCTCGCTAAGAAGATAGAGGAAAAAATTACTAAGTCTAATACATACATCAAGATGAAATTTGTCAACCTCACGCCGTTCTCCAGCGGAGACGCCAGCGGAAAGCCATTTAGGGGCGAGCGCTACGTGGGAGGACCTCAGTCCTACTCGCTCATAGGGAAGATGAGAAAGCTGTGTAACAGCGTCGAGCCCTATTGTACCGACATAACTGATTTCATGTTCGGTTACATCGACAGAAGGAGAGGCGCGTTCGCCTCCCCTTACAACGTCGTCGTCAAGGCCCGCCCTCTAGGCGAACCCCCA
>NZ_JBWNMZ010000003.1:0-50549 GCF_056435145.1 Ignicoccus sp. | reverse complement strand
CTTTCTATCCTCTCTTGAGACTCCACCGAGCGCTTCCGTATAAAGCTCCAAGTTCCTTCCCTTAAAAGGCTTTCGTTCTACCGCTTCCTTACAATTCCCAGCTATTTTTCTCTCCATTTAAGAAATTTTCCTCTGCCCTTACCCCCAAGGCCTTGGGCGTTCCCATGAAAGGATATAAGGGGGTTGAGAAATGAGAATAGTAATGGTACGGTTTCGAATATAGCGTGTTCCCACGGGCTCAATGAGGAAAATGGAAATGATGAGTGAGAAAAAGTTGATTATTTGTAATACCAGAGTTGTCTTAGAGAATTCGAAAACTATACAAAAGCGACCGTAGAAACGTACATCAGTTGTCTATCCGTCTTAATAACGATGATATATCGAGGTACAAAATATATGATGTTACAAAACGAGATTCCTAACGCTCCATTATTATTACTCGAAAGGCTACCTTGAGAACTTTGTGAGTTAGGAACGATCGAGGGCTTCTTTCTCGGCATGTCTCTAAGCGATTGAATAAGACGAAAAGTTCTCTAGGTCTCAACTTTTGCTTACCTTTATCCCCATCCACTTAGCGACCTCTATTAGGGCCGTTAGCAGCCTCCCCCTTGGCTCGTTCACCACTTTCACCTCCTCGGACGCGAGGACCTCTATTATGAGTGAGGCCATCTTCCTAGCGTCGAGTTCGTCTCCTAACCTTACCTTTATTTCGCAACCCCCTTCCTCGCACACGTCCCTGCATCCGGAGTGACAGACCTCTACTAACTTCCCCACCTATAGGCCTGCTCTCAGAGGGCCTTAACGGTTTTGAGGGCTCTGCTGGCTATGATTTCGACTAGCCCCGGACGAGGCTTGGCGAAGAGATAAAGTACGTTGGTTTCGGGGACTAACGAGACGTGGAGTACTTCTGGCAGCAATAGCTCTGAGAACGTCTCCTTTGCGCGAAGGTCGTTGACCAAGTACGTCTTCTCGCCCACATTTACTTCGTAGATCAGCTTCTCTTTCAAGTCTGGCGCGCTGTACTTAATTACTTTAGGGTCGACGACGTGGAACTCCTCGTTGACTTTCTTATTTAGCCTTAGAACTAAGTAGAACCGGTCATGCTTTAGCGTGAGCATTGATATCGGGTAGTAAAGCAAGCTTTCCCTCGGCATCAGAGCCACGGAGGCTTCAGCCTTGTACACTTCCGGCGCGTCTAACAAGAACTCGGCTTTGAAGCCGCTGTAAAGTCCCAACAAGACGTAGTTTTTGTCGACAGGCCTCAGGGCCCTTTCCAACTCCCGCACGTATTCCCTCATTAAGATTAAGTTCTGCTTACGCCCCCTGAAGAACTGGTATGTCGTGGCCCCCGCGAGGGCAAATATAGCGACCATTATGAACGACAAAGCGCGCCGCCCCAGACCTCGTTTCCTACGTCTTTCAGAGCCTTGATCCCCTTGGGCGGGGGTACCAAGTATGGTACCTTTATTATTACATATTCTTTGAATTCCTCGTTTATTTTTGGCAACCACTTCCCTTGTTCCTCGATGATCGATTTCAATATATTTTCCTCGTATTCTCCGGAGACTATTTTGTTGACTACGACTCCGCAGAGCGGTATCCCGAACTTCGTCAACACGTCCTTTATCCTCTTAGCCTCCAGAAAAGGCATCTCTTCGGGATTAAGCACCACTATTACTACGCTTTTCCTCGGGTCTTTCAGAAAATTTTTTATTCTCTTGTTCTTCTCGGACTCCTCCATCAATATCTTTAATACTTGGTCCTCCCCCTCTTCATTTAAAATCTTTCTCCTCTTGATTATCTGCTTTCTCAGCTCGATCAACCTTTCTAACCATTCCTCCATTATTTCCGGCAATAACAAGACTCTGACCGACAGGCCCGTGGGGGCGTGATCTATTACTAGATAGTCAAAGTCTTTTAAGTTCATAAACTTCTCCAAGACCTCGAGCAGCGCTTGCTCCTCCACTCCGGGGACGTACTCCAAGACCTTCAAGATATTATCCAAGTTATAAACCTTTAAGTATTTGTAATGATCCTGAATCTCGTCAATAACCTTCCTTACGTAAGATGAGATTATGTTGTCTACGTTGGGTTCTGCAGCGAACAAGTTAGGGGCGACCTCTCGCGGTTCCTCCCCCACTTCTGAGCCCAGCACGTCGCCCAAGTTATGGGCTGGGTCCAAGGAGACTATCAACGTCTTCCCTATCTCGCTTAAGAGCGTCGCTTGTATTGCTGAGGAGGTCGTCTTTCCGACGCCTCCTTTACCCATGAAGTGGAACACCTTCTTTACCACCTTCGGTCACCCCCTACTCTATGTCGAACCCAAGTATGCCTAGCTGGTCGTCCAACCTCTCTGCCCTATCTATCATTATTAGGAGCTCCCTTTCCATGTATGGCATTAGTTTCAAGCTTAGCGGGGGCGGCACTACCGGGTACCCTACCAAGAAACCGAGGGTTATCAAGGCGAATAGGTGTTCCAATTCCTCCAACTCCGATTCTATATATTCTGTAGCATTGAGCTTAAGTAACTCATTTATAGTTTCTACGAGGAATCTCAGCAACCTCAAGCTATCACCGCGCCGAAGCTCGTCCGACCTCGACTGCAGAGAGGTTTATAGGGAGTTACCAAGCGGGCGCCCCAAATCTATAGTAGAGGTAATAAGTTCCTCGGCGACATTTCCTAACAGAGGTGGGCCAGTAATGGTAACGACGACCGTACTGGTCGTAATAGCCTTGATCATATATGCCGTCACCTACTACACCTACGGGAGGAGGATCCTCGAGAGGAAAGTGGTGAAAGCCAGCCCTGACAGGGAAGTCCCGGCGAAGAAGTTCCTGGATAACGTGGACTACGTCCCGACGAACAAGTACGTCTTAATGGGCCACCACTTCGCCTCCATAGCCGGCGCCGGTCCGATAGTAGGGCCAGCGATGGCTATGGGTTGGGGCTGGTTGATGCCGATATTGTGGATATGGTTCGGCAACGTATTCGTAGGCGCTGTTCACGACTACTTGTCGCTCATGGCTAGCGTGCGCTACGACGGTAGGAGCATTCAGTGGATCTCGGGAAGGCTGATAAGCAAGAAAATGAGCAAGGTATTCTCAGTATTCATTTACTTCGCGCTATTATTGGTCATAGCGGCATTCGGCGCCGTGATAGGCCACTTGTTCGTTAAGATACCTATGGTCGCCACGGCGTCTATGACACAGATAGCGCTGGCAGTCGTGTTAGGGTACTTGATGTACCAAAAGTCACTCAAGCCCGTCCAGTCCGCTGCGATAGCGGTTGTCTTAATATTGATTAGCATCCTAATAGCAGAGAACTTCCCGATAAAGCTAAGCTACAACGACTGGGTCTTGATACTACTCGCGTATACTATAATAGCTGCCAGCTTACCTGTGTGGGTATTGCTACAGCCGAGAGACTTCATGAACTCCCTACTGCTTTACTTCGGCTTAGCAATAGGCGTCGTGGGTTTGATAGCGTTATTCGGCGAACTCAAGGCCCCAGCCTACACGAGCTTCGACGCACCGGTGCTGGGCGTAAACTCGCCCTTCTGGCCCTTGGTGCCCCTGGTCATAGCTTGCGGCGCACTCAGCGGCTTCCACAGCTTAGTGGCCAGCGGAACCACCTCCAAACAGCTGGACAACGAGTTGAGCGGCTTGCTGGTGGGCTACGGCTCGATGTTCGCTGAGGGCTTATTGTCTACTTTGGTGGTAGCTTCTATAGCCGCGATGTTACCTTTGATGCTTCTCAACCCCCAAGCGTACGACGTTAAGTTGAACCTCTCCCCAGAAGTGATACAAAAAGTCTTGGCCGACCCCGTCGAGTTCGGTAAGAACTACCCAGCCATAATGAAGACCTTCGGAGGACCGGCCGGGATTTTCTCCGAGAGCTTCGGCGCTGCCGTGGGCACCGCGCTCCACCTCCCGGTAAAGGCTCTCTCGCTCTTCGCGGGCCTCTGGATAACTTCCTTCGCGTTAACTACCTTAGACACCACCGTGAGGCTCGCCAGGTTCACTTGGAGCGAGCTCGTGGAGGAGCTAAAGTTCGGAAAGAAAGTGCTTTCCAACGCTTGGGTAAGCTCCTTGATAGCTGCTGTGCTAGGGTTCAGCTTGGCGCTCAGCGGCGCCTACCTAGTGCTGTGGCCAGCCTTCAGCGGGGTTAACCAGATGCTCGCATCCATAGCTATGATGACCGTCGCCGCTTGGGTGGTGAAGGACTTGAAGGCTCCCAAGCGCTATCAACTTACCGTGTTAGCCCCGGCGACGTTCTTGTGGGTCACCGTCACCTTAGCTCTCTTGCTGTACGTCGCTTACGTAGCGCCGGCTACCATAGCCGCCAAGGGCGGCGTCACGCTGGTTGCCGTGGAGACGATAACAATAATAGAATTAGTGTTCAACTTCTACTTACTGAAGGAGTTTATAAACATGATGAGAAAGGAGGCAGCTAAACAGGCTGTGGAGGTCAAAGTTTCTACATAGAGTAATTTTTTAAATAGAGCATAAAGTGGAGAGTGGAGGGATAAGGGTCGTGAGGAAGGTAGTATTCGCTTTGTTGACGTTAATGGTATTAATGCCCGCAGCTTTCGCGGCTGAGGGTAGGGCAGGGAGCGATCAGTACTTAACCGATACGGTCTTCGCTAAGTACCAAGCGTTAGGCGTTTTGCTTTCGGGTTCGATAGTGTCTGCAATAGCGCTTATCTTGGGGCAGCTCAACACTGGGCTCGCGATACTGTTAGGATCTGCCATCATGGCTACAATATCTTATCTAATAACGATATTCCTGTTACGAATAGCTAGGATGATTACTTGTTGCTAATCCTAATTTTTTCAAAGCCTTTCAGAAACTCCCTTCAGGGGTTGCGCCTCTCACACTTCCTAAAACCTTGTGTGCAACATCAGTCCCGGTGGGCGCGGACTTGTTAGCCAACACCACGGCAGCCAAAGTTTCTGCGCTTTCCTCCTTCGTGCTGAATTCGAGCATATCTTTTTCTTTGCTCAACTTACTTCTACTAATCTATATGGTAATGCCGATAATAGCCTTGATCTTGTTCTTTAGAGACAATGAGTATGCGTTGTTCTCAATAGTGATGGTAGAAGGCATTATATGGTTAATAGCTATAGGCGTCGTATTAGGCGGGATAAGGGACTTCGACAAAAAGCTGGTATCCTTGTTGCAAGACGTGCTGAGAATAGCTGGTTAACCCACTTTTTCGAGAACTATGTAGCACTTGTTATTTTCTTTATCTAAGATCGGGTAGGCGACGAAACCCTCTTTAACGAATTTCTTCTGAGAGGGCTCCCTGATGGGTCTGACCTTCAGCCCTAGTCCCGCCGAGATTCCAGCCACTATGCCGACATAAGGAGCCGCGGCTACCTCATCGACTGGACACTTGTTCAATATAAACTTAAGTATGCCCTTCTCCTCGTCGTACTCCATAGGGATCAGGCCGATGTCCCCTATAGTTCCGTACTTGCTGGTTTCTTGATAGAGCTGAATGTGACATTTCTCGTTCAGTTCCTTTATCTTGCTTAAGGCATCGACCTTTTCGTCATCTTTTAAGAAGCCTAGGCTTTTCGCCATTTTCGGTATAGCTCTGCTAGAAGTACCCATGACTATCTTCGTTATGACTCCATAGGCAGCGTCCCCTAGGACGTCTCTTAGCTCTTTCGGTAAGGCGTTGAACGTTATTTCCCGGAAATAAGTCTGGTAAAAGAACGCTATCCATTCTAAAACTTTGTCTTCCATGGCCACGCTACCCTTGGGTCCTTATTTGAGGGCCAGCTAAAGAGGTTCCGGGCTCGGAGCTTGGCCCCCGCTCATCTATCGCCGCTTTTAACCCTCTTCATCGCCCCCGGGACATCCTGATCTTGGTGAGGGCTTCCTTAGCCAGCTCTTCTGCCCTCTCCCTCAGTTTGGCCCTCAAGAATCCGTAGCCCAGCAGCTCTTCAGAAAGCTCCACCGCCTCGGCGAGCTCGGCACAGCTGCCCCTTGCGCTCATTAACGAGAGGACTCTCCTCGCCAGTTCAGCATCCTTCCTCGTTAGCTCCCTCAACTCCTTTAAGAACTTCTCGTCCACAGGGTCCGACTTCCTCACTTTGATTACCGTATAGGGCGTTCTTACTTCTCCCTCCTTGTCGCCTTTGTAGAAGGAAGCCGATATCCCGGCCTCGTTGAGCGCCGTAGTAAGCTTAAGGGCTTCCGAGAAGGCGTCCACCGGCCCGCACACGTTCGGCCACCTCTTCTCGACCTCTAGTTCCAAGCCCTTTGGCCTTTTGCCACCTAAGCGGGACGCTATGGCCTTGGCCACTTCTCTGCTTAGCCAACAAGCTTTCGAGGGCTTGCTCAAGTACTCCTCGTAGGCCCCTCGCGGGTCGTCCCCGTAGAGTGCCCTCAGCGCCGCCCAAGCCTTCTCTGTAGGCATGAAGATTGCTAAGGCTACCGGGAGAGGGCTCAAGGGGAGTTCCACCCCCTCGCAGCCTCTGTACACCAAGATGTTCGGTGGCCTCACCGAAACCACAGCGCCCAACAGCTCCTCCAGCAGGCGCGTGCTCTTCTTATAATCCATGATGTGCGACCGTGAGCCGGAAGGACGGGGTGGATATATTGCCTGAGAGGGTTGAGGAGGTAAGAGTTAAGGAGGAGAGGAAAGCGGTTCTCGTGCCGGAAGAAGTCCCTGAAGAGCTGACCTTGGGCAAGGTCTTACAAGTGAGGGAGGCCGCCAGGGCCCCCGCGGTGGTAGTGTATAACAAGCACGAACTTTTAATAAATTTGAAGCCGCTCGTGAGGAAGACAGACGAAGAGGTGATCCCGGTACTGAGGGACCCCTACACTAAGAGGACGGACGGATTCGTAACCCAATTCGAGTTGATGGTGCCCACTTCTCACCGCTCTCGGTTCAGTGTCCTAGATTTTATGCATGAATTCCCAATGTTTAAGCCGAACGACGACTTATTGCGCGTGGTGAAGGAACTCGAGGACAAGAAGGTCAGAGGGGCTCCAGTCGTCGACGAGGAGGGCAAGCTGGTAGGCGTGGTCGACTACTTCGACTTGTTGCGGCTGCTGAAGCACGGCTTGCCCGGCAAACCCGAGCTAAAGGTGAAGGACATCATGAGGACCGGCGAGGAGTACGTGATAGATTGGAACGAAAAGGTGAACAAGGCTTGGCACAAGTTGATAAATAAGTTCTTGCCGGGGCTGGTAGTAGTCGCGAAGGAGGAAGAGAATAAGGTCAAGGGAATAATAACTTACAAGGAGTTTGTAAAGACTAACAGGTGGTTTATACATAGAGAAGGAGAACACATGAGCGTTCCGATGGCCAAAGTGAAAACTATAATGATGAGAGGAGTGCCGTTCCTCAGCCCGGAGGATGAGGCCCTCGTGGCTCTGGACAAGTTCCTAGTGTTAAGGGAACCCGTAATTCCGGTCGTCGACGAAGAAGGAAAGTACGTGGGAGCCCTCTTCGTCGAAGACTTGGTGCGCGCGCTGGCGAGGTTGCCTAGGAAGGTCGCCGAGAAGGCCGAGGCGCTCGAGGCACGCGAAAAGGAAGCCTCTTAGCGGAGCGTTCTCCTTTTCGTCAGAAGCCCCCGGCAGCGGCGGCCTTGTCAGGGGACACAGCGAAGCAAGCCATCAGCTTTCCTCCGAACCTCGCCTTCGCTACTAGGTTCGACTTTCGTTGAGTTTAGAGCGCTCCTTTGTCCCAAAACCCCTCGGCCCTCATGATAGTGAGGGCTTACTCTCTTCGGCCTCCGCCCGTGACGCTCCAAGTACCCATTGACCGTTAGGCATCAGCGACGAAAACTAATACATAAGTTATCGAGCCGCGGCGGGGTTCAGAGCCTTGCCTAGACACGACGACCCTAGGTACTTGCTGGCTTGGTGGGGTCTGGAGAAGGTAGAGAGGGTCGCCAGGAGCCCGGGGAGGCCCGTGGACAAGGGAAGGCTTACCAAGCTCGTGAAAGGGGCGTGGGACGAGCTGAAGCGATTGCGTTGGAGCGGCCTCCCGGCCGAGATGGCCTCCCAGAACGCCCTTACCCTTTCCGTGCTGGCTTCCGAATTGAAGGAAGTTTTGGGATTGGGAATAGAAGAGAGGGACGAACTTAAGGCGAGGGCGTCCTGGGCCTTGGGCTACCTACAAGCCTTGCCGACCCTCCTTAAGTTGGGGGAAGAGGTGAGCCCGGGCAAGGCTGTCCTGGTGTTCTCCGGACGCGTGCTGTCCGTTAACGATCACCCTAACGCAGACAAACTGAAGGTTACTAGGACAAGCTTGGGAAAGGTTGCTATTACTGTAGTAACTAACATAGGCGACGTAAAGGGAGGAGAGGTGAGGGCTGTGGCCCTGTTACCCCCCACGGACTTGAGGGGGGTCGTGAGTTGGGGCATGTTCTGTTCAGAACCTTTAAGTTTGGAGGAGGGAAAGCCCTATCCACCTTACGACGAAGGGGCCGTGGGGGCACAAGTGGAGCCGCTCTTGAAGGAAGCAACGAGAATCAAGAAGTGAGGAGCAGTGACAAAGAGAAAACTATAACTGCTATGCTTATTAGTATTGGCAAGTAGTTTATCTTCAAGGGCGGGAAAGAGGGGCGTAGGAGCTCGACCTCCGACCCCCCTATCTTTGCTCTCTTCACCCCTCCCTTGAAGACGAACCTAAGCGCCTTAACCTCATGAGGCCCGAGCCTCAAGGACCCCTCGAAGCCCTCCTTGCCGGAGGGGGCCCAAGAACTTTCCATTACTTCGGATTTGTACCTTGCACACTTGTACTTCACGATCGGGACCCTTTGCGTCCTAACGCATCTCCACTCCTCGCAAGAGACGGGCACGTTTACCTTAAGCTTGCACCGTTCTGAACACTTTTCGTTGATGCAGACGACTCTCTTCTTGGCGCACGTCTCGACGTAGCGCCACTTGATACAAACCCTCTCCACGCATTGATCGACGTAACTCAGCTCAGCTACCTTCTCGACACAGACGGACTTCTTCAAGTACTTAACCGCCCCCTCGCCGACTACTTTTATTGGGACTTCTACTTCCTTGTCACACAAGTTCTCTACTATCAAACCGACTACCTTGCCGTTCCCGGAAGGGCGGGCCGTCGCGTCGACGCACTCCTTTGGGTTTAAGATAACTTCGTCTACCAGTTGCGATTCATAGTAAACCTTCACTTTTATGAAGGGAGAGCTCCTCGGGAAGAGGAAGGTCGCCCAAGCCCTCCCCTCCCCCTCAACTGTTAGGACGTAAGAGCTCCCCTCGAGCTTCACCGGACCGATCGTGGAGTAGGGATTTACGTCCGTCTCCACCCTAACTTCGACGTGCCCCGGGCACGTTACGGAGACGCTGAGCTTGAGCTCAGATTCGTTCGAAAGCTCGACGTACGAGTGGCTCAGTTGTACACAACCCAAGGCAACGGTCGAGAGCGCTAACGCTAGGAGAAGAGCTTTACTAATGCTAGTATTAACAACGCTAGCGTTACCGCGTAAAACGCTACCGTTACCGGGTAGGCGGCGTTGGGGACGAACCATGGCACCGTCAGCTCCTCGTTTCCCGCCCTAACCACGGCCAAGGGCACTTTTACTTTATCCTCCAAGAAACCGAAGTAAAATGCCGGCGTAATGTTGGAGAAATACGTCTTAACTATTTTAGTCTCGTGCGGTCCCAGCTTCAGTTTGAACGTGACGATCTTCCCCATAGCCTCTCCGTCGCCCGCGAATTCAACACTCTTAACCTTTGCACAGTAGCTGAAGAGCTTTGGAACTTTTATCCACCTGAGACACGTCCACTCCAAACACGCCGGAACTCTCTCCAATATTACATCTTTACGTCGTTCAACGTTCGATCCATCCTTGACGTAAATGATTTCTACTAGCTTCGTGACCTTGAAGTCGCCCAGGCCCCAAGTCCTACAAGTCAGCAGCGGCCCTCCGCGCGCTTCCGCGCAAGTTAGAGACCAGTATATCTTACTCCTCTCCTCGGAACAATACTCGACGTACGCCTCCGGAGAGGGTTCGGCGTAGAGGAACCTAACTGAGACCGACGCCGTCGCCTCCTCTCCGCAAACGTTGTGGAGCGCCACGCTCAGCTCTCCGTAGCCGCTTTTAACCCCTTCTATCTGGTCCTCCAAGCTCTGCGCGCTCGCGGTGACGGAGAGACAGCTCCCCACGCCGACGGCCCCGGAGGCCACCGGGCGACCTTCGTACAGCAGTTCGTACTCCACACTGGCTTCAGAGTTCGCCCCGTTCAAGGTCAGATAAAAGATCTTGACGTCACCTTGGCTGAGGAACCCTTCCCACTGGGCAACGCCGCCGGAGACCTCTTGGAACCCCGAGACGGCACTCACGGAGGCCCCGGAGACCTCGGCCCTAAGCCCGTACTCGCCCGCACAAAGGCTAGCCAAGACAAACTTTATAGTATTACCTTCCGTCTCAGTTTTCACTGTCACACAGGCATTGAGGAACGCCGCCAAGGTTAACAGAGTTAGCGCCAAACGAAGGAGGCACACGGGCTCCCACCCGAGTAAGCGGTCAGCACGTAAGGACTCCCCTTCACCTTCGCCGGTAAGAACGTCACCGTCTCCCCTTTGAGCTTTATCAATAAAAGGCTCGAGGACGGTGTAGGGTTGAAAATGAACAGATCCCTCTTCACAACTTCGCAGAAGGACAACCTAACGGGATAGCTCGCCCACTCGACGCAGTTCCGCTCCAAGCAGACCCTCTTCGCCTTGCAGCTTCTCACTAGCCAACCCTTTCCGCTCTTTTCCTTGCACTCGAGCTCCCCCACAGGCGCGCTCTTCGCGCAAGCCGTCTTCCTACACTTAGGTACGTAAACCACTTCTTCCCTCTTCTTGATACACTTCTCTTTTACCTTGCCCTTGAGGAACACTACGCCCACTCCGCTTATTAAGAGGTCGCCTCTGCCGAAGGCCTTGATTACGAAGCCCCCTCCCGCCCTCTTGATGGCTACCACACAACACCGACCGTCCGAGCAGCTAGCCGCTCCCTTCCACCCTTCGTAGAGGAAGAGAGCCTTGGAGTTCTTACAAAGTTTAAGCAGAACGCCCCTCGAAAGCGCGGTCGAGCTGCCACAACCGTCGAGGATCAATATTTTGAATTCGGAAGGGTCGTCAACCGTAACGTTTACTACGTATAGACCGTTGATTTCGAAGACTTCGAAAGATATGTCGGCCAGTTGGGCGAGCGCGGCGAGGGTCAATACGGTGAGCAAAGAGCTTACCTTGCGGACGACATCCTACACCCATTTAAAACGCTCTCATAATAGGATGTCTTCTGACTCGCCTCAACAACTTCGTGCTTCAAATATCTTGTCAATTCCAGCTTGTTGGACCTGATTTTGTCAACTATATTAGAGAGGAAACAGAAGACCTCGAGATAGGGGTTTTTCGTATCAGTAGTACACTTCACTGTAGGTAAGCCCTCCAGAACTTTCGCTGCTTTCTCAAGCTCCCCCGCGGTGCAGTTGAGCTGGCTCACGAGGATTTTCATTTCTTTCACTACCTTAGCTAACTTTAACACTTTTTGAACTTCTGGAGGCCCTTGGACAGTCTCGTAAGCGAGGCCGTCTAAGGTCTTCACCTCTTTTAGCAGCTCGGCTGTGTGGTTGGCCGCGGTACAGAACTCTAGCATCGAGGTGTAGTAGTGGAAGTAGTTAGCGAAGGCATTGACGTACAACCCTCCCCTCGATAAAAGAGATGTGAGCGTCGAGTTGAGCGTTAGGCAAACTTGGAGCGCGAGGCTCAGAGGGTCCACTCCCCTTCCCTGTGGACGGCGTCCTTACGGTATAATTAAATTTATAAGCCGGTCAGGAGCCTAGCCCGGCGGGCCGGTAGCTCAGCCTGGAAGAGCGCTCGGCTTGCACCCGAGAGGTCCCGGGTTCAAATCCCGGCCGGTCCACCACCTCCCTCCAGCTCGCTTGTCCTCTCAGGAGCCTCGGGCAGAAGTAGGTACCCCAAGACCTTCCTCCTCTGGGCCACTGCTAAGACTTTCACCCAGTCCATACTCCTCACGGCGCCCGGAAATCGGAACTCGCTCACTAAGTTACCGTTTACGTCCATAATTACAACTCTCTTCCTACCCCTGTCCCCCACGGCTACCAAGTCGCCCAGCCAAGCGATGCCCGTCACTTCTAAGCCCTCTATTTCCCTCACCACATCTTTCCCGTCCAGTAGGAGGAGCCCCCTAGGGACGGCCGCCGCTATTAGAGGACCTACGGAGACCAGCTCGACCCTCCCTACATTTACTCTCTCTCCTCCGACGAGGAGGCCCTCCTCGGTCCCTACGACCACCTCGTCCTTCCAGTCAAGGCTCAAGGCTTTTGACCTAATTTTTATTTCATTAACAAGCTTCATTTTCCTCTCCGATTCATCCCACTCGAACGTCGCGAGCCTTCGCGTGGTTAGGACGGCCACCTTGTCTCCGTTGAAAGCGCAGTCTACTCCCTTTCCATTTAAGCGCACCACGCCGGAGGGCTTGCCCCTCTTGTTTTCGAATACGAATAGCGCGTTTTCCGCTGGAAAGAGAGCATAGTGGGCGTTCACACAAGGCCTTCCCAGACGAGTCCCTCTGTAGTACTTCTTGGCTAGGAGCTTCCCGTCCGGCCTTATCAAATAGGCCGTGAAGTCGGCGCTGACAGCCACGTGGCCCTCTGGGCCCTCTCTCACCAAGGGTTCGTCGCTATTCACCTTTCTGGTCCACAAGTGAACCAGATTCAAAGCTCACCTTAACGCTTTGACCTCTTTGACCTTAAATACTAGGACGTCCCCCTCTGGGACCTCGGCCTTTACGTTTACCCTTTCGTTCCCATTGCCCTTGAGCCTGAGGTACTTCCTTATTATCGACGCGACTATGAGGGCTTCCGGGCTCAGAGTGAAGAACTTCACTCCCCTATCCCTTAGTATTTCGTAAGTGGGCTTGAAGACGGAACCCTTGATCTCAACGTGCCACTCGTCTCCCTCTTTCTTAACATTAACTTCCTTTGCTAACTTCAGTTCAGAGAATACCTTCGAGATGGCCTCCTCAGGCTCGTCGAAGTTCAGACCGCCTACGACTTGTTCTACATACTTGCTGAGCAAGTCCCCCAGCTCTTGGAGGAGCATTTGACTGAGGGCGTTCGCTCCTGCCCCTAAGGCCTTAGTAATTGCTATTTGGTACGCAGCTACTATTCCGTTGACGAGAGCCGGACTCAAGCACACATCTTCACTTTCTCTCAATATCTCAACCTCGTGTCTCATTGTTTCATCCGTCAGCTTATCAGTAGACAGGCTATTAACGTTGCTCACACTTCTCACCCCCCCCCCCCATTCGACTAATATCGATCGTTACATTAGTCACACGCAAGGTCGATTCCCTTCAAGAGGTTAGCTCTGATGTAGTGTAATAAGTTTGGATGCAGACTTGAGAGCATTTTACATCACGATACAGTTTTAAGTGCTGAGAGTCCAAGCCGGACCCTTCTAAATTATGGGAAACTTTGAGCCCTTCCTTATTTTTCGTCCCTCTGCGCCGGCCAGTAGGTGTGGACTTATTGAACAGAAGAGATGTGGCAGAGGCGGGTTGTAAAGCAGAGAAAGCGGCGTGGCTCGTGTATTCAGAGTTGGCAAAGATGGAGAACGACGAAAAGACAAAAAGTCTGTTGAAAGAACTGGCCGAAGATGAGAGGAGACATTACGAGTTCTGGAGGTCTGTGCTCGGGAGGGACTGCGAGGTCAAGGTCAATAAACTCCTATTGAAGATAATGAGAAAAATATTCGGGCTATTTTTCATCTTAAAGAAAATGGAAAGTGGTGAGGAGGTGTCGGTGGACTTCTACAAGAACTTGCTCGAGTCCGAAGAATTCGCCGAGGAAAGGGATAAAATAATGAAAATACTGGACGATGAGTTAAACCACGAAAAGAGGTTAGTAGAGGTGGTTGAAGACGCGAGGGCGAAGTACATCGGATACGTAGCCTTAGGTCTGGCCGACTCCGTGGTGGAGATAACCGGCGTTCACGCTGGATTTTTGGGAGCCACTGACAACCCGGTGGTGGCAGGAATGGCGGGCTTGATCGTCGGGTTCTCCGCCTCGCTCTCGATGGGTAGTGCCGCTTACGTACAAGCGAAGCACGACCCCTCCGTGAGGCCTCCTGTGAGCGCGGCCGTCACTATGTTAAGTTACATACTGTCAGTTGTAATGTTGGCCCTTCCTTATTTCTTAATAAACAACGTAGTCATCACTTTCGTTACGTCTTTAGTGATAGCTATGTTAATAATGGGCGCGTTCATCTATTATAGCGCTACAATACAGGGGAAGGACTTCAAAAAGGAGTACTTGGAGACGGTTGGCTTGTTGGTAGCAGCAGCGATAGGCAGCTACATGTTTGGTAAGGTGCTTGAAGAATTGTTCAATATAAAAGTCGTAGAGTAGTCGGACACCCCAATACTTAAGTTCCGTGACGCCACTTTACTGGCGCGGTGAAGCGTATTGAGGAAAGGAGCATTCACCTTGCTCTTAGCGGTTCTACCAATTCTAGCGAACAACTACGTAGCTTTGACCCTCAAACCCGGCGCAGGTGACATAGTTATGACCTATACTTACAACATAGCCCTAACTGTAGGCCCCTTCTCCTTTACGACCCAAGGCGTTAAAGAGGTTCCCAACGTACCGATTACAACAACTATAGATATTAAACACACACCTACGCTAATCGGTAGGTTAGAAGTAACTGGCAGAATAAACGTAACAGCTGAGGATTCCTTGGGGAACGCCGCTACGGGTTCCAAAGAGTTCGTGTTGACTCTGGAACCCAACAAGACGGCCTCCCTTGACATTAACATTACCTTGAGTAATGGTGGCGAAGTCGACGCGAAGATGGTTATGTACGCAGCCAAACTTTCCATTCCATTCGCCGGAATAGCCGCCCTTGGGGCGGCCGCCCTCTTAGGGGCTAGTAGGAGAAGGAGGCAGAGGTAAGGTAAAGTAAGTATAATAACGTCGATCCTTCCTTTTTTAACAACTCTAGTGTACAGACGTGTCGTCAAGACTCAAATCTATCCTTCCCTCTTAAACCGAGGGTGAAGGCCTCTGAGCTCTGTCGACAACGTTCCCAACAACGCGGCCGACGCCTTTGCTGGAACCGACAGCCCGCCTAGGATGGAAAATATACAAATGAGGATAGGGAAGGGACGTATACCTAAGTACATACAAATAAAAACTTTCCTCAAACCCCCAACAATCAAACCGACCGAAGCCGAGAGGTGGACAAACGTACTGCACAACGCCGATGCCAACGTCTTGGAGGACGTCTTGACCCGGCTGTGGCCTGAAGAGGACTCGCGACGAAAGGAGAACTTCTCTGTACGTTTAGCACACTTCTTAAGTTTGATTATTAGTTTTAATAGTTTAATTAAATCGATTGCAGAGTCGACGACGCCTGGCTCGCCGACCCGTCAGGAAGCGGAGCTCCTATATCAAGAGGGAAAAATGCTGCTGGATTCTGTTTTGAAGAACATTATAATTGGATGTGGACGTTCGGGATCGTTATCCGAAGTAATATTATCGATTAGGAAACTTACGGACACATTGAAGGAGCTCGACAAAGAGACTTTGATTAGGTTCAGCAAGAAGGATCTAGAAAAGAGGAAACAGAATGTAGTCAGTATTAGAATATCCTTGATTATGTGCGATGAAAACGGCATAAAGATCGACCTTCCGCGAGAGCTCGGAAAGTTGTTCATGGGAATAGACAAGTTGGCGCCAGCGGTCGGGCTGAAGACTAGGGGACTTAAGACCAAATTGTTCGAAATTGCCATATTTTCTTTCCTTGACGCTGAACTGCCCGAGGAAGATAATCCAGAAACCTTCATATTAAAGTTCTTCAAGAATGTAGAGGAACAGAGCGAAAAGTACGCCAAGGCCCTAATCAACGAGTGAGTGGCTCCTACCAGCGGGTTTTTCGTGCAACCACGCCGAGCGCCTCTGGCGCCCTCCTAACCTCTTCGAAGCCGGCTTCCCTCAACCTCTCCATAACCCCCCTTGCCAAGTCCACCCCGCTGCGCCTCTTGGGGAAACCGGTGTAGTGGAACAGTAGCCCTCCCCTCTTTAGAACCCTGTACAACTCCTCGTAAAATTTCCTCGAGTATAACTCCCCTGCCATAGTGATTACTGGGGGGTCATGGATTATTCTGTCGAACGTCTCATCGTCTATCTTCTTTATAAACTTAGTTATGTCGTCGTTATGTATTTCGGCTTTGACCAGCTCCCAAGACCAAGGGTTCCACTCTGCTAGCCGTATCACGTTGGGGTCCTTTTCCACTGTAACTACTTTCGCCCCTTTCTTCATGCTTGCTATTGCTGTGTAACCCAAACCCATACACGTATCCAAGACTTTGTGGCCGACCCTCACCCTCGCGCTCTTTACCTTGGATAAGGCGTCCCTCCAAGGATCAGTGCCCATTATCCGGTGCATGTGTATACCGTCTATCTCGAGTGTGGGCGGGCCGGGTTCCTCGAGCCCCCTCAACTTGTAAAAGTGATTCGAACGCTCGATCAAGGGTAAGAAACCGTCGGGGGTCACGGCGTGGAGGGTGTCGCCCATGCGCTCTATCACGTACTCTACCTCCTCTGCCGGAACCTCCAGGCCGCTCACCGTTACTGCGTCCCCGGAGCTCCGCACCTCCAGCACTGCTCCCCACTCGTCGACCTTGCCGCTTGGGAGGAGACGCTCCAACCACTTACCCGTGAGCACCGGAACCCTCTTAGGGACAAAATCCACCTTCACGAGACCACCGGGGCGTGAAAAGCTGTGCCTTCAGTAATTTGTAGGCTCTGTAAGCTCAAGAGGCCCGTTAAGAGGAGTAAAGTTGTCGTGGTCCACCACAACGACTTCGACGGTATAATGGGCGCTGTGGCCCTATTCAGGCTCCACAGTTCGGACGACTTCGTCTCAATAAGCACGTCGCGGAGAAAAGTACTAAAAAGCTTGAAGAAGGCCATAAGCGAAAGACCGGACTTGCTCTACGTCGTTGACATAGGACCGAACGATCATGAGCTGGACGAGTTAGAGAGACTTCTGAAGGACAGAAAGTTCAAGCTCGTGTGGATGGACCACCACAAGTGGAGCCAGAAGACATTAGAAAAGATGAGGCTCATCGTGGACGAGTTGATCTACGATCGTTCCACTTGCGGAGCGGGGCTGGCGGCGAGGTACGCGAAGGAGAGGGGAGCAAAGCTATGTGACTGCTGTGAGGAATTGGTCGAGCTGAGCTGTGATATAGACTTGTGGATTAGGAAAGATCAAAGAAGCGAGAAGATGAGCCTAGCCCTCGGGAACAAGAGGTGGAGGAGGTTCCTAATTGACAAGCTGTGGAAGTGTGTGGGCTGGGACGCGGACTGGGAGGAAGCGTACGAAGAAGCGGTCAGAAGTATGGAAGAGAGCTTACAGAAGTACTTGAAGAGGGCTGTTGAGGGGGAGGTAGACGGAATAAGCTACTTGTTGGTGCCGATCAAGTTGAAGGACGTAGCGCACGTGTCATTCATGGCCGAGGAAATAAGGAAAAGGAAGACTTACGACGTCATAGCATTCATCAGCGACGCGGGTAGCTTACACATGAGGAGGGGCACGGAAAAGGTCGACTTGAGCGAGTTAGCCAAGGAGTTCTCCGGCGGCGGCCACCCGGCTGCCGCCGGGGGCAGCTTGAACTACAGTTTGATAGACAAAATAATGCACAAGCTATTCCTAGTAGTTAACGAAAAGAAATTCGAACTCGGCTTGAGAGCGTATTCGGAGAAGGCCCATGTTAATAAAAGTGTGCGTGAAGCCGAACTCTCCTAAGAGCGAAGTCGTTGGGGAGGAGGACGACTGCTTGGTAGTGCGCGTCGCCGCTCCGGCCGAGGGAGGGAAAGCTAACAAAGAGTTATTAAAGATATTGAAGAAATATTTCAAGGCCAAGAAGGTTGAGATAGTTAGGGGACACACGTCCAGAACCAAAATAGTGAGGGTTGTAAGTTGAACCCTCCCCCCCTTCCCTCCAACGGACAAGTCGTTTTAAGGCGCTGGGAAGAGCACCAGAGAGGAGGTAAAGGTATGGCAGTCAAGGGCAAGGTTCTTAGAATACGTGGGCCAGTAGTCATCGCCGAGGACATGCAAGGAGTGCAAATGTACGAGGTCGTTGAGGTCGGCAAGGACGGCCTGGTGGGGGAGGTCACGAGGATAACCGGGGACAAAGCAGTAATACAAGTGTATGAGGACACCACCGGCATAACTCCCGGGGAGCCCGTGGTAGGCACGGGCTCGCCCTTCAGCGTAGAGCTGGGGCCGGGCCTCCTTAGTCACATATTTGACGGCATACTTAGGCCTTTGGAGAGCATCCACGAAGTCGCGAAGTCTCCATTCATAAAGAGGGGTATCAAGGTACCTTCGCTTGACCGCTCCAAGAAGTGGGAGTGGCGCCCCAACCCGGAGCTCAAGCCGGGAGACAAGGTGAGTGGCGACGACGTCTTAGGCACCGTCCCAGAAACCCCTCTGATAGAACACAAGGTCATGGTTCCCCCGAACGCAGTACCCGTAGACAAGGCGGCCACCCTCAAGTGGCTCGCTCCGGCCGGCGAGTACACAATAGAGGACACCATAGCCGTCATCGAATACGAAGGGAAAGAAGTGGAGCTTAAGATGTACCACCGCTGGCCGATAAGGAGGCCCAGGCCGGTTAAGGAGAAGTTCGAGCCCGTGACCCCCCTGATAACTGGTGTCAGAGTCCTCGACACCTTGTTCCCCATGGCAAAGGGCGGGACAGGGGCCATACCCGGTCCCTTCGGCTCCGGCAAGACGGTCACCTTGAGGACCTTGGCAGCTTGGAGCGATGCCAAGGTGGTCATATACGTCGGTTGCGGCGAGAGAGGAAACGAGATGACAGATGTCTTGGTTAACTTCCCCCACTACAAGGACCCGTGGAGCGGCAGGCCGTTAATGGAGAGGACTATACTAGTTGCCAACACCTCTAACATGCCCGTAGCCGCGAGGGAGGCCTCGATCTATGTGGGAGTTACCTTGGCCGAGTACTACCGTGACATGGGCTACGACAGCCTTCTGATAGCCGACTCCACGTCCAGGTGGGCAGAGGCCCTCAGGGACATAGCGGGAAGGATGGAGGAGATGCCCGCCGAAGAAGGCTTCCCGCCCTACTTGGCTTCCAGGTTGGCAGAGTACTACGAGAGGGCGGGCAGGGCGAAGATCCCCGGCAAGCCTGAAAGGGTTGGGAGCGTCACCATAGCTTCCGCCGTCTCCCCGCCGGGGGGTGACTTCAGCGAGCCCGTCACCAGCCACACTAGGAGATTCGTGAGGGTGTTCTGGGCCTTGGACGCCAGCTTGGCCTACGCTAGGCACTACCCAGCAATTAACTGGTTAGTATCCTACAGCCTGTACGTAGACACCGTAGCCAAGTGGTGGCACGAGAACATAAGCCCCAAGTGGAAGGAGTACAGAGACGAAATGATGAACATACTCCTCAAAGAGGACGAGTTGAAGGAGATAGTGAGGTTAGTGGGGCCGGAGAGCCTCAGCGAACCCGACAAGCTGATAATAGAGACTGCAAGAATAATAAAGGAGGCGTTCCTCCAACAGAACGCCTTCGACCCCATAGACGCGTTCTGCTCCCCCAAGAAACAGTTCCTCATGATGAAGATAATTATCGACTTCTACAGAAAAGCAAGAGAGCTAGTTAATGCCGGCGTGACCGTGGCCACCATAAAGGAGGCAGTGAAAGAGGAGGTGGCGGAACTGATAAGGAGTAGGTTCACCGTGAGGAACGAGGAGCTAGAGAAGCTAGAGGACTTGTATGAAAGGTTCATGAAGAAGTTATCCTCTATGAGTTCCTAACCGCGTTTTTGTGTGCGATGATGATCATCCCGACCACTCCCGAGGGGAGATGGGGACGCGGTGGCTGTCTGAGCTTACAGCAGCAATGAAAGTATCACAGCCGAGGCGACCGCCGCGATCCCCATCTTCACCGATTTGATCGTAATGGCTTCAGCTTCCTCACTGATCATAGATTTGCCCATTGCAACGTACTTCACTTTGACGGCGGCTGTGTACACCCTCTCTTTAGTTACTTTTATCGTCTTGAAGCTCTTGAAGGACGAGGGCTCGTACGCGTTCCTTCCAAAGCCCGCGCAGCTGTGGTCGTCTACCGTACTGATTAAGTCTATCCCATCTAACACGTTCTCCCCCTTAACAGCGTTGTTGCCGAACGCCACGGCGTGCTTGAAGCGACCCCAGTCTATTAGGAAGCCCTTATGCTCGCACAGCCCCCTCCCCTCGAATTCGATCTCGTAAACCCTCGGCTCTTCCAGCTCTAACTCTTCAGTCGGCTTGCAAGAGCTCAACTCTTCCAGGAGCCTCTGAGGAGACGGCGAAGGGCCTTCGGCGTTATGTGGGTCGGCCACCTCACACCTCCACCTCACGCACGGCAAGTCGTCGGCGCCGGCAGGATGCTCTACCACGGCGACGCAGCCGTCCCTAAACGAGTAAACGTACACGTTAACTTCGTCTCCCTTCATCTTGGTCAGAGTCGCCCATCCCTCGCGTCCCCTCGGCATTCCCTCGACCAAGGCGTAGGTCTCCCACCTAGAGGCTGGGTTGTTTTCGTGTGAACCACACAGGCGGTGCGGCACTCCCCCGTTTATTGCCATTAGGTGAGGTAACGCGGAACCCATGGAATACCTCATTAGGCCGAAGTGAGCGTCTGTGAACACTAGGGGTCCCACCCTTATTTCCTTGGCTTCTCTCACAGTCCCTCTATCGTGGACGAACTTCTCTAGAGGCCAGTAGTCGTCCCCCATCCACGCCCTGAGCCACGCTATTCCGAAGTCCACGGTACCGACGAGCTTCCCGTAAACTACGACCAATATTATGGGCAACAAGGAGAAGATCGCCTCTGGGTGGGCGAGGTACAAAACGTTGGGTGCGATCAAAATTAAGATAGGGTTGGGAGAGTACAAGGTGGCGGTTGTGCCCTCGAAGAGGGCGGTCAAGGCGTGTTTCCCGGCTAGGGACGCGATCGAAGATAGGGTGACGAGGAACGCGAGTCTCCTCCCGTTCAACACCCTTTCTTCATAAAACAAGATTGAAAAGATAATTAAAGAGAGTAAGGTTAGAGGGTCCTTGAAGCTCAAGAAAGAGGCGGCGACAGCAGCCAGTGCGTAGGAGACCTCATCCCTTGGCAGCGTCACCAGCAGTTTGTAGTATTTTAGAAGCGCGTTCAAGGCCTTCCGGGGAAGGGTCTTGGCGAGAATTATTGTTGTTTATGACGGCACTAAGTACTGCTTTTACGAACTCAACGACGAAGGCAAGCGCGTCAAGAAGGAGTGTTGTAAAGAGGCAGTTCACGTGAGGTTGAGCGTTCCGTGCGAGCTGGAGGGCTACTCTGACGCACCCGGTTTCGTAGCGAGGTGCGAGGGGAGGGCCGAGTGTAGGGGCTCTACTCTCGCAGTTGTCGGAGCCTAGTTAGCACTTAACGCCCTCTATGCATATTCCCAGCTTGTTCATGGCGTTACACACTTCTTTGGAAGGGATAAGTGCTACGCCTCCCAGCTCGTTCTGAATTAAAAATAAGTCCCCGTACTTCTTAACTATTCTGGCCTTTATTACGCAGTTCAAGTTCACACCAGCGATAAGTCCATGAAGTCCATCGGGAGTCGCTTGCCTTTAGCCTTCAGTTCGTCGTACTTCTTCTCTAGGTACCTTATGAATACGGGACAACCGTCGAACTTACCCGCCCTGTCGCACTTGTAATCGAACTCCAAGAAGCACTTGCCGGTTCTCTTATCATAGTACGGACACAGTTTGTGATATTTCTTTGCAGATATCATTATCTGTCTTATCCATTTATACTTGGGGTCGTTCTTCTTCATTATATCTTCGGTCTCGGTATCGGTTATTTCTTCTAGGAGCTTTTCTAGATCTTTGTCGCTTACAGTCTTGGGCAAAGTACTCTCACCCCCGAGACCGGTACTACTCCGACTCTCTGGGGCTACGTCTTCGCTCGCCTAAAATAGTGTTGCGCCTTCCTCGGCTGGGGACAGTCCTTTGAACGGGGACCTCCAGAAGAGCACCGATTACGAGCGCTTGATCAAGGTTTTCGGAGTCACACCGCTTTCGGAGGACTTCTTAGCCCGACTCCCCGAGAGGCACAAACTGTTCGAAATAGGCTACTTCTTCGCCCATAGAGATTTCGATAAGATACTCGAGGAGTGGGAGAGGGGCGAGGAATTCGCAATTTTAACCGGGAGGGGGCCATCCAACGTAATGCACTTGGGCCATATGTTGCTTTTCGACTTCGTTTCTTGGATGCAGAAGACGTTCAAGGTCCCAGCGTACATACCCTTGAGTGACGACGAGAAGTACGTGTTCTTGAAGGTAGGCAGCCTAAGGGAGGCGGCGTTCTATGCTTATGACAATGCGCTCGACATAGCGGCTCTGGGGTTCGACGAGAGGAGGACGTACTTCTTCATTTCTACAAAGACCTTAGAAATATATCAGATGGCAGTCGAGCTAAGCACGGAAGTCACCTTGAGCGAGGTTAAGGCCGTTTTTGGTTTTGCGGACAGCGACAACCCCGGCAAGTACTTCTATTCCGTCGTCCAGTCAGCTCACATACTCTTTCCGACTCTCCGGAAGGGTTACCGCTCCTTAGTTCCAATAGCTATAGATCAAGACCCATACATAAGGCTTAGCAGAGATATAGCGGAGAGGAAGAAACTCCCCAAGCCTGCTGCGCTGCACAGCAAGTACTTGCCGGGACTAACGGGCGAACCCATGAGCGCCAGTAAGCCCGAGACGGCGATCTTTTTGGACGATCCTCCCAAAGTGATAAAGGAGAAAATTTGGAGGGCCTTAACTGGCGGCCAACCCACAGTGAAGGAGCAGAGGGAGAAAGGGGGAAACCCGGAAAAGTGTGTGGTCTTTAAGTGGTTACAAGCCTTCGTCTTAGATCCGAAGGAAGCGGAAGAGTGGAAAGCCCGTTGCAAGGGCGGCGAGCTGTTGTGCGGCGAGTGTAAGAGGAAGCTATACGAAAACGTATTGAGGATCCTCAAAGAGCACCACGAGAAGAAGTTAAAGGTGGCCGAGGAGGCGGACAAGTTCTTCTTACACCCCGTGGACTGGGGAGAGATAGATAAAGTAAGGGAGAAGACAGAGAAGCTCTTGGAACAACTCAGTCTTTCTTGAGCCACTTCAACAGCCCCGAGCCCTCACCGGAGACCTTCCGCCTCTTTTTGTCCTCCCCTCTGCTCGAGCCCTTTTCGTATTCCTTTTTGAGCTCGTTCACTACCTCACTCGCCTTGGCTCGCTCATCAACCGTTGTTGGCCTGAACCTCTTAAGTTCCTCAATTTGCCTCTTTACCAACTGATAATTCTTCTTTGCTAAGTACTTTATCATAGGTTCGCTCAGGTGGAGGCCAAGAGCTAGCCTAGCGAAGTAGCTCGGGTTCGTCTGGGCGATGAACCGCAACATGGGTATGATTTCTCTCCTCACGTAGGATTTGGACGAATGCGTCAAGATGGCCAAATGAGAGGCGAGTTCGTCCCTAACCCTCCTCTCCTCCTTCGTTCTGGCGAGCAGCACTATCTTCTCCGGATAGCTCCACTTAGCCCTCTTGTGGTACTTCGTCTTGGCCAGCGCCACCCCCGGGCCTAGCGCGTTGAAGAAGTAGGGCAACAAGGACCAATTCATAGTTCTCCTTATCCTACCGTATATAACGTCGGCCCTCGAGATAGCTTCTATTCCCCTCCACAAGTCATAAGGGTCGTCTCCGTACTGTTTGGGAACGTTCTCAGCTATCCACAAGAACAATGTTTCGTAGTCCAAGTCAGTACTGGTAACGGCCTTCTTCGCTTGCCAAGCATACTTGGAATAGAACAAACTTTGCAACATCTCCCAAGGGGTTAACACTCTGTCCCTTTCGACCAGAGAAGCAGCCACCAAGTCCGAGGTTACTTTGCCGTAGGCCTCGGCTACGGACTGCAAGTCGTTGATGGAGGCCCTCAAGTCACCCTTGTTTTTCTCTATGATGTAGTCCACAGCCTCCCTCTCGCACTCCACGCCCTCCTCCTCGCATATCTTTAGTAAGAATTCGCGGGCCTTGCTCTTAGGTATTCGTTTGAATTCCACTACTAAGCTTTCCTCCCTTATGGGCCTCAAATGGGCCCCCCACGGGTCGTTGGCAGTCATTACGATTGGATTCTTTGCCTTCCTTATCAGCTCAAGTATGGCTGAGACTGCCCCCTCGTCGCCTCTGGGCGACAGCCCGTCCACTTCGTCGAGTAAGATCAAGCGTCCCTTCCAAGGAGGTAAAGGCTTCTTTGTGGCCGCTGCTATCGCAACTCGCTCTATGTCGCCCTTCCTCCTGAAGTCACTCGCATTCATTTCAATCTTTTCCAAATTAAATTCGTTACATATAGCCTCGACCAAGCTCGTCTTTCCGACGCCCGGAGGCCCCCACAGCAGGGCGGCCTTCTTTTCCGGAGGGGTGCCGCTCAGCCACTTCTTGATCCAAGGTATTAGGACCTCTTTAGCCTTCTCTTGGTCTATTACGTCTTCCACCCTCCGTGGTCTATACTTTATGATCCAAGGTAACGCGCTCAAGCCCTTGCACCCCCTCTAAACTTGGGTCCCAGCAAGGCCAGCCTCGCCAAGAACGCTTGGAGCTGAACTTCGTCGTCCGCCCCCTCGGCCAGCCTGAACTGTACCTCGCCCGCGTAGTCCGCTAAGAGCACCTTGAGCTCCTCCGGTAGTTCGAAACTTCCGCCCATCAACTCCCTCTGGAACATTTTTAAAACGTCTAACCCAGAGAGGCCGTACTCTATCATTACGTCTCTTAACATCTTAGCAGACTTGGTGAAGTCCCCGTTAAGGGCATATTCGAGGATCTCCTTTATCTTGCTCGGATGGACGTAGCCTATTGCCTTATAAACGGCGTCCTTCGTTACCTTGCCTAAAGCGGCGGCGGCCTGAAGGATATTTATTGCTCTCCTCATGTCGCCTTCTGAGATGTGATATATCTCTTCTAGAGCCTCTTCGTCGTACGCGACCCCCTCCTTCTCGCATATGTACTTAAGGCGCTCTATGACTTTTTCCTTAGGCAAGGGACGGAAGCGGAAGTACACGCACCTCGACTGCACGGGCTCTATAATCTTGCTTGGAAAGTTGGCCAGTAAGATGAACCTGGTGGTGGTCGAGTACATCTCCATGAGCCTCCTGAGGGCTTGCTGCGCGTCGGCCGTCATGTTGTCGGCCTCGTCAAGTATGACTAGCTTGAAGGGCACTGTGGGAGGAGTCCTCGACCTCGCGAACTCCTTCACTTTGGTCCTTATGACGTCTATACCCCTTTCGTCGCTTGCGTTAAGCTCCAAGATGTACTGTCTATATTTTTCTCCATAAAGGTCGTGAGCGAGGGCCAAGGCCGCTGTCGTTTTCCCCGTCCCCGGAGGGCCGGCGAAGAGCATGTGAGGAACGTTCTTCTCCTCGACGAACTTTTTCAGCCTCCTTACTATGTCCTCTTGGTCTACTATTTCGTCCAAAGTCTTGGGCCTGTACTTCTCAGCCCACAAAAGCTCTTCTGGAGCGGACAAGGAGCCTTTTCCCCGGTACTCTTCGGCTGGACCGGGAGTATAACTGAACAGAGTACCGAAAGTTTGCGATATCTTCCGCCGCTTGATTAGAGGCACGCGGCAACTACGCCCTCACGGGGGCAAATGAAGCTCGCAGTAGCCCTTCGTCTGGAACGGAACCTTTACTTGGAAGAGAGGGTCAAAGTAATTCTGTTGAAGGAAGTGAGCGACTTGTTCGACGGCGAGGTCTTCTTAAAGTTAGGTAAGGGTATGGAAGTAGAGTTGCCCAGGTGGCTGGCAAAGAGGTTAGTGGACATGAATTACGCCAAATACGTAAAAGAGAAAGGAGTTGATGAGACGCTGAAGGAAGTTGCTAAGTTCCGGTTCCTCGAGTCTAAGAAGGACGACCCGTTGCCTACACACCTCCCTCCCGACTTCTTCAAGAGGGTTAAGGAGGTTGTCGACAAGTACAAGACTCCAGTCTTTGAGGGGAGGGACGTAGAAGAACTAGCCCAGAAGCTGTTGAAGGTAACTAGGATCAAGGCACAGTTAGAGGAACTAATAGATTTAAGGCTAATGAAGATAATTTCAAAGATAGTAAATGAAGGAGAGGTTCCAGTGAGCTTGAGGGAGAGGTTAACGCCGGAGGAACAAGTTATTGCCGACGAGCTAGAGGGTGACATATCTCAATGGAAGAAGGTGATACTAGGTGAGTGAGGTAGGCCTCGTCGAGGAGAGGCTACCGGCGGAGGAACGTTTCAGGGAGTTCTTAGAATCCTATGAAGTTAACGGAAGGGTGAAGTACAAGGACAAGATAAGGAACGCTGTCGCGGAGAGGAAGGCTAGCATAGTCGTTGACTTCACTGACATAATAGAGTTCGACCAAGAGCTGGCGGAAGAAATAGTCGAAAACCCGTTAGAAACGCTAGACAAGCTGGATCAAGTGGTAACTGAAATAGCCAGTGCCTTTGCAAACAAAAAGTACCCAATGAGAGTTCGCTTCACTAACTTACCAGAGAAAGTGAGGCTCAGAGACCTCAGAGAGAGGTACGTTGGTAAGCTCGTCGCTTTCGATGGGATAGTTACGAAGGCAACTAACGTGAAGGGTAAGCCGAAGAAGCTGTACTTCCGGTGCGAGGCTTGTGGGGCTGTCTTCCCGGTAGAGCAGAGGGGCAAGTACTACCAAGCTCCGACCGTCTGTCCCAACCCGGAGTGTCCGAAGAAGACTGGCCCCTTCACGCTTCTTGAAAACCATCCTAAGAACGAGTACGTGGACTGGCAGTTGCTAGTCGTGCAAGAGAAGCCGGAAGAACTACCCCCTGGTCAGATGCCCAGGAGCATTGAGGTAATAGTAGAGGGGAAGGACTTGGTTGACGTGGCCCGCCCCGGGGACAGGGTGACCGTGATAGGCGTCTTGGAGGCAGTACCTAACAGAGTCCCCAAGAGAGGGTCCATGGTGGTTTTCGACTTCAAGATGATAGCTAACAACATCGAAGTCTCGCAGAAGGTTCTGGAGGACGTCCACTTGAGTCCCGAAGACGTAGAAAGGATAAAGGAACTCTCCAAGGACCCTTGGATACACAAGAGCATAATATTAAGCATAGCTCCGGCGATATACGGCCACTGGGACATAAAGGAGGCCATCGCTTTCGCCCTCTTCGGCGGCGTCCCTAAGGAACTCGAGGACGGGACCAGGATAAGGGGGGACATTCACGTCCTGATAATAGGAGACCCGGGCACGGCCAAGTCACAACTCTTACAATACGCGGCCAGGATAGCGCCGAGGAGCGTTTACACTACCGGCAAGGGGAGCACGGCGGCCGGCCTCACGGCAGCTGTCGTTAGGGACAACATAACTGGCGAGTATTACCTAGAGGCCGGAGCCCTAGTGCTCGCGGACGGAGGCGTGGCCGTTATAGACGAGATAGACAAGATGAGGGACGAGGACAGGTCGGCCATTCACGAAGCTATGGAGCAGCAGACCGTTTCGATAGCCAAGGCAGGAATCGTAGCAAAGTTGAACGCTCGCTGCGCAGTTCTCGCGGCCGGCAACCCCCGCTACGGCCGTTACGTCCCCGAGAGGTCTGTCGCCGAGAACATCAACCTCCCTCCGAGCATACTCTCCAGGTTCGACTTAATATTCGTATTGAGAGACATTCCCGACCCGAAGAAGGATAGGAGGTTAGTGAGGTATATATTGAACGTCCACAAGGAAGCGGACAAAATAGTCCCAGAGATAGCGGCCGACTTGTTAAAGAAATACATAGCCTACGCGCGGAAGAGTGTGAAACCCAAGCTCTCCGAGTCGGCAGCGAGAATAATTGAGAACTTCTTTGTGGACCTGAGGAAGACTGCTGCGGAGAACCCCGAGATGGGCGTGCCCATAACTGCGAGGCAGCTAGAGGCTTTGGTTAGGATGAGCGAGGCCCACGCTAAGATGGCTCTCCGAAACGTGGTGGAGGAGGCGGACGCGATAGAGGCCGTCCGCATGATGCTCGCCTTCTTGAGTACTGCGGGAGTCGATGTGGAGACGGGTAAGATAGACATAGACACAATATACGTGGGAGTCTCTAAGAGCAACCGTCAGAAGAGGCTGATACTGAAGGATATAATTAAGGAAAAGTACAGAGAGAAGGGAACGTGTGTCCACTTGAAGGAAGTGGTCAGAGAGGCTAGGAAGAGGGGCCTAAACGAAGAAGAGATAGAGGAAATATTGGCTCAGATGGTCAACCACGGCGAGATATATGAGCCCAAGACCGCTTGCTACTCACCGCTATAGCTCTATTTCTTCTTTGAGGTAATAGGTTCTAACTCCACAACACACTTCCACTCCGACGAGTCCCTTGCCTACCAAGAACTCTAGGTAGGCTTTGAGCCTCTGTCTGTTCGTCCCCAGCTCGCGGCTCAGAGCGCTGAGCGTCATGGGGCCTTTGTCCTTTAACACTATAAGCGCCTTTAACATGGTAGGTTTATTCAGTATGTCATAAGAGAGGCGCAACGTTGTACCCCCTCTTCTTCAGTATCTCGAGAACTCTCTTCCTCATAGCGTCTGGGGGATACCTCACGCTTATTATTGAGGACCTCCCCTTGGAGTTCTTTACCCTATCCACAACCCTATCCACGACGCCCTTCTTCTCCATGTCCCTTACGTATTGATAAACTTGGGTATGTCTCCTGGGCTCGACGCCTACTACTTCGCAAACCTCTTGATACTCCTCTTCTATTCTCCCTATGGGCACACCTTCGGGGTTTAGCTTCAATAGGTTCAACAGCGAGAGGAGGAGCAAGAGCTGGTGGTCGTTTAGGTCCTCCAGTACGTCATTTATCCTTATCAGATCTCCTCCCCGTTCGCTCAATATGCCCCAGGCCGTTCTGACGTCCTCAAGGGTTATTTGGTTCCTTCCGTACTCCTCTGCGTTCCTCGCCGCGTAGTACAACATTTCTATGGCGAAGCGCGCGCTGCCGGAGTCCGGGAGCGTGGGGTTCTCGTCGTAGCCTATCATCCTTGATATCTCCCACAGCACGTCTTCGTCGTACGAGCCTTCGTACAGCGCCAGCTTCGCCCTATCCTCCACTATGTCGAAGAGCTGAGAGCTG
Source organism: Ignicoccus sp. (assembly GCF_056435145.1). Classification (NCBI taxonomy): domain Archaea; kingdom Thermoproteati; phylum Thermoproteota; class Thermoprotei; order Desulfurococcales; family Desulfurococcaceae; genus Ignicoccus; species Ignicoccus sp. Next base: position 21,357 of record NZ_JBWNMZ010000003.1, on the reverse strand, counting down.
GTGTAGGGGTTGTAGTGTATGTGGCGGCTCTTTAAATTGAGTTTCGCTTTTTGGTCGTGTAAGTACCTCTCCATGGTGTTGAAGTCCCTCACTATGAAGACTACGTGAATCCTTTTCTTCTGGTACTCGGAGTCCTCATACATCCGAACGAAGAAGTTGGTTAAGCTCTCCCCCTGCCTCTGAAGGGCGACGTGGAAGTCGTCAAGCACTAAGAGCATGTAGCGGTCCTTCCTCTCCAATTTTTTCATAATTAAGTCGAGCTGTTCCTTAGGTGACAGCCCTCTAGCCGGCTGGGGAACTCTCAATACGCTGTTGAGTACCGTCGCCAAGATGGAATTTAACGTGGTATTCTTAAAACAGTTCACATGGGCCAGTATCGTTTCCTTTCCATGCTTTTCTTTGAGGTGTTTGGAGAGTCCGTACTTGTAGAAATAAATTACCGAGTGGGTCTTGCCAACTCCTTGCTTCCCGGATATCACGGCGAAGTTGTAGGTCTCCCCGGGTTCCTTAACTAAGGACATGAAGAGGTACGCCAACTTCTTGAGCTCCTCCTCCCTGTTGGGCATCTTGGGAGGAACTGTATCTGGGTGCAAGTACTCTTCGTTCTTTATGACCCTGTGACCCCCGGAGTATATTTCGTCGAAGAGCTCGCTGCTCAAGTCGCTTCCCCCTTAGTTGTCTCCCGAAAGTTTTTACACTAACACTGTATACACAAAACTTTCGCTCTCGCAAATGATGTAAAATTTTTAAAGGAGAGTCCCCCTCCGAGGACCCGGAGGGCGCCGCCGTAGTATAGTCCGGCCAAGTATGCGGGCCTCTCAAGCCCGTGACCCGGGTTCAAATCCCGGCGGCGGCACCACTTCCAGATTACATCCAATATCTGGGTCAAATTCACAAGCTAGTGATGGTATCGAAAGCAAGGAGAGATCTTGAAGACTGTTGAAGCCGCGTAGGGACACTGCGTTTACCCCTTCACCTTCCAACGCTTCCATTATTCCGGACAACACCCCTTGGCCCCTTCGAAACGCTCCTTAGGCGACCCTGAGAGAAGTTATTACAAACGGACCCACAGCAAGCGATGACACATATTTCGATAGAGGTTCTTCCGGAGAGCTTTCAATCCCCCACACTCCTCTATGAGTTTTTGTGACGTGATGCTAGCTAGCCCTAAGAAGAAGGGCTTGTGAGAAAAGCGAGGGGTCGCTCCGAGGTTCGAACCCTTGTGACAACACCACCTTAAATCCCTCGTACAAAAACTTAACCTCGACCCCCGTCACATTTCTCGTAATGGTCCCTTATCTTGGTATTCTTCTCTACTGGCAAGACCACTATTCGCCCGTCGCCCGGGTGCCCGGTGTAGGTCCCTTTGGCTGTCGCCTTCACTGTCAGTTCTATCTGCAGCTTGGGGATGAACTCTACCGTCACCGGTACGCCTCTGTAATTCAAAGCGATCCCTCTCTGAGTCTCCTTCCCTTCATTCAACTATGGTCATTGGGTATATCCCGACTTTCTCGAGTTCTGCCCTTACGTCCTCTAACTTTTCTATGCAATTATTAACTTGGTCATCTTAATCACCTCTTAGATGTTGTAAGCTTCCTCCCCTAACTCTGTCACGTCCAGCCCTATCCTCTCTACTTCCTCTGGCGCCCTCCACCCTATGACCTTGCCTATTACGGTTGCTAGCACGTATGTGATTGCTACGGAGTACGCCACGCACACGACGACGCTAAACGCTTGAACGTCCAGCTGGTAAACTTTACGGCGTTGTAGGCCCACGACAAGCCTCCAGCGGCGGCCGGCAGGGCGCTCACGAGCAGCGCGTTAGCAGCGTCTTGGTTGGCGGCCAGCGCGCTCCCCGCATTGAAAGCCCAACCACCCGAACCACGGCGCTCCCCAGACCCAGTGGGCCATCACACTGTAAACCAACAGAGTCCACAAGAAGCTAAAGGCCGCCCAAGCCTCTACCCTGCCCCGCTCGGCCACAGCAGAAGCGATTATTGCTACAGCAATGGAGGCGAACATTCCTCAGAAGGCCGCGAAGAGGGCGGCGGGGAGGCCGGTGTCGGGCCCAGACCTTCGGGAGCGCATTGGGTAGCAGGGCGAAGTAGCGGAGAGGGTTTACCCACTAGGCCGTAGAAGTCTCCTCCAAACGCGAGGATTAACCCGAAGAGCTCCCAGGCTACGAACCCCTTGAGAAGGCGATGAGTACGTGTAGCATGGTAGAGAGCACGTTCTTGTTCTTGACGAGGCCTCCGTAGAACGCCGCCAAGCCGCTGACGATCATGAACAAAACCATTGACGTCACACCCAACACCTAAACGACGTCGCCCGAGTTCACGCTGGCCACCAATCATCAACCGGAGAGGCTTTGACTAAACAGAATTATTATGATGTTTCCCCGGATATTTTTGAACGTTGTTTTGCATCAATGGCCATTTTAATGAACACTGTTTACAGATTGCACGCTAAGATTGCTCGAACGGATGCGAAGTCTGGACAAAAGGAACGACCCATTCCGTGCTAGAGAACGCGAAGGAGAGGCCGCGTTTGGGCGACGTTGCGGCCCCGCCGGGACTTGAACCCGGGACCACGGGCTCCGGAGGCCCGCGCTCTTCCTGGCTGAGCTACGGGGCCCCTGAGCTCAGCCCCCTCGGGCTAGGTTTTTGAGATTGACGTGCTAGAGGCAGAGCCGCCGGGGCTCAGAAGTGGAGGAACGTCGACGTCAACAAGAACGCGGTTGTGGTGCCCAACCCCGCGACCGCGTAGCCTTCCAAGATCTCTTCTAACGTGTGCGCCCTAAGCCTCAGTCTGGACCAAGCTATGGCAACTGTTATTACAACCAGCGCGAGCCCAACCCCCCTCCCGAAGGCCCAGCCCAGCACGGCAGTGCTGGTAACAGCCGTGGCGACGTGAATGGACACCTTTACTACCCTGGAGCAAGCGGCGGCGACCAAGCTGGTTAACGCGTAGGCTAGGGTTTCAGTTGCCACGTATTTGGCCCCCAAGACGAACAGCAAGTAAGAGCCGAGGACTCCCCCTATTCCGGAGAGCACTAATATAGAGGTCCTCTTCTTGAATTCGTTTACGTTCCAATCGAACAACCCCATCTTAACTCCCCTGAAGTGTTTAAGGAACGGCAGCAGCGCGAGCGACAGCAGCGCGAGTATCCCATATATCAAGTTTCCATCCTTGAACCACGAGGTTAATATGAGTACAAGGCTGAAATCGTAGGGATTGAAAACATAGGATATTATATCTGCCAGTATCAAGTCCGCAGGCTTCTTCTTGTTCAAAGTTCTTCACCTAGGTGTTCCTCAACTACCTTGTCCAGTGCGACAACCCTTCCGAACGTCCCGTAGATCTTCTTGCCGAGGTCCTCCGCCTCCTCTCTCTGGGACTCTTCCGAAATTAGTATCAAGTACTCGTCGGTATCATCAATTCCTATTACAACTTTGCCCCTCACGTTGGCCACCCACAGCCCGGGCGCAAGGCCTCTGACGCCTTTAACTTCCTCCACGTAATGGTCCGAGGTATAGCGTTTCACGTTCTTTGAAGAGCCTACCAATGTAGCCTTGCTGTTCCGGAGTATCTCGTCTATCACCTTCTTGTTCTTCGGCTTTCTAGTTAGGATAACGAAGTCGATGTCTATCAAGTCCTCTGGTATCTCCGAAGGGTCCACCACCGCGTAGACGTTTTCTCCCCTTATACTCAAGTAACCTCTTTTAGCGGCGACCTTCCACATAGACCTTCACCCCCAGTGCGTTCAACACGTTCCAGAACCCGGGCCAACTCTTATTGACGCACTCCGCGGACTCTATAATGGCCCCCGCTGAGGCGCCCAGGACGGCCGCTAGCATCGCTATTCTGTGGTCGTCTGGACACTTAAGCCTACAAGGCTTCAACAACTCTGACCCCAGTATCCTTATGCTCGGGCCGTCAACGCGCGCGTTTACGCCGAAGCACTTAAGCGTTCGAATGATAGTCTCTATTCTGTTAGACTCCTTATATACCAAGTGAGAGAGGCCCGCTAAGACGCTCTCTCCCTTACTAACTGCGCTTACCGCAGCCAACGGGAGGGCCAGGTCCGGCTCGTCCCTCAAGTTCACCCTGGTCCCTTTGGGCCTCGCGCTGCCATCGACGTACAAGTAACCGCCGGCGTACCTAGCCTCGACCCCGAACTTCCTTAAGTAGTCCACGAGCCTGTGGTCGCCAGGCCCGCTCTCCGGAGGGGGCAAGGGGCCGACCCTAACCTCGCCGCCGCTCACAACAGCCAACGCGGCTGGGAAGGCGGCGAGCGCGTAGTCGCCCGGCACCTCCAGCTCCACTGGGCTCAGCTCCGAGGGTTCCACCTCGCAGCGGGAGTACTTCGGGTCGCACTCTACCTTGGCTCCGAAGAATCTCATGACTTTTTCTGTTAATGCAATGTAGCCCCTAGAGACCGGGTTCTTAACAGTTATCTTGGCCCCCTTCTCGCTCTTGGTTGAGGCTATTAGAGCTGCGGTCACGTGCTGGCTCGTGACGCTGCCGTCAACCTCAGCCTCCCCGCCCGGGAGGCCCCCAAAGCTCACGACGGGGAGGAAGCCCCCTCTCACGCTGACCACCTTTGCCCCCAAGGCATTCATAACATCTACTACGGGAACCATGGGCCTCTTGCGGAGGCTGGCGTCGCCAGTTATTACAACCCCAAAGTCCTCAGGGACCAACGTCCCCACGGCTATAGCTATCCTTGCCCCGGTACCGGATCCCCTCATGTTAACGACGTCCTCGGGGACCTTGACCTCTCCTCCCTTGACGACGAGCTCCTCTCCTCTCCTTTCCACTTCCGCCCCGAACGCCTTGACGGCTTCCACAGAAGCCGTCACGTCGTCGGACTCCGGCACCCTCTTAAATGAGCTCTTACCCTTTGCCAAGAGGGCCAAGAACGTCGCTCGTTGGGCCCAGCTCTTACTCGGCGGAGCCCTCACGGATCCGCCGGGCGTCGACGGTTCGACCCTCACCCTCAAGTGCCTCTTGCCCTCATAAGGGCCGTCCGTAAGTGTCGGAGTATTCAGCATTACTTTAACGCCCAGGGCGCAGATGGGGAGGGAGCGAGGTTAGGGATAAGGGAGTGGCTGGAGGGTAGGGGCATAAGGCGGCTGTTCCCAGTTCAAGAGCTCGCGCTCCAGAAGGGTTTGACAGAATTCAAGAACTTGCTGATCTCTGCCCCCACGGGTTCTGGTAAGACCCTCGTCGCCGAAATAGCAATAAAGAACGCTGTTGACAATGGGTACAAGGCTGTTTACCTTACCCCGCTGAGGAGCTTGGCTTTCGAAAAGTATACATCCTTGAAAAGGGTCTTCAAGGACTTGAAGATTGCTTTGAGTGTGGGCGACTATCACGCGCCAGAGGTAGGGGAGGCCGATGTCCTGGTGGCTACTTACGAGAGGATGGATTCTTTGTTGAGGCACAACTCACCTTGGCTGAAGAAGGTAGGGACCGTAGTAGTGGACGAGGTCCACTACGTAGGGGACGAAGAGAGGGGGCCTACGTTGGAGGTGGTCGTGACCAGGTTAAAGCTTATGGGAAAGCAGATAGTCGCGCTCTCAGCCACTGTGGGTAACCCGGAGGACTTGGCGTCTTGGTTGGACGCAGAGCTGGTCTACCACGACTGGAGGCCGGTGAAGTTAGAGGAAGGAGTTATGGATCCGTCTACTTATGAAATATTGTTTGAGGATAGGATAGAGGAAGTAGAGGAAATCTTGGGCGACCCGGGTTTGGACGCGGCCCTCCGTTACATGAAGGAGGGCCAAGTGCTTTATTTCGCAAGTACGAGGAAGAGGGCCGAGAGCGCTGCCAAGAAGATATCGAAAATCTTGAAACCCAATAAAGTAACCAAGGAATGGGCTGAAAGGGTCAAGATAGAAGTAGAGGGGGAGCTCGGCGAGGCCTTAGCGAAGGTAGTAGAAAGGGGGGTAGCGTTCCATCATGCAGGCCTCACTAACGAGGCCCGACTGCTCGTTGAGGAAGCCTTCCGCTCGGGCGCGATCAAGTTCGTCGCCGCCACGCCCACGCTCGCCGCCGGCGTTAACTTGCCTGCCAGAGCCGTAGTGATTGAGAGGTACACGAGGTATAGTGAGGAGGGCGAAGTGCCCATCTCCATCTCCGAGTACAAACAGATGGCTGGAAGGGCCGGCAGACCCGGTTTGGACCCGATAGGTACCTCGGTGCTGGTGGCCAGGCCCAAGGCTCCCCCGGAAGAAGTGTATGAGAGGTACGTCATGGGCGAGCCGGAGGAAGTGCGGAGCGCCCTGACCAGTGCCCGGGCCTTGAGGAGGTCCCTACTCGGACTGATAGCATCCAAGGCAGTTAACAGCGAAGACGAGCTGGTGGAGTTCATAGAAGAAACGCTCTTCGGAGTTACGGAGGGGGCGGCGGGTGCGATAGAAGACGCCAAGAGATCGCTCGAGTTCTTAAGGAGAACTGGGTTGGTAGAGGGGGTTAAGGCAACCCCATTGGGCACGATAGTAGCAAAGCAGTACGTAGATCCTCTCGGAACGAAGGTGGTCTTAGAGGCGTTAAAGCGTCGTAAGGGCAAGACCACCGCCTTAGGGTACTTGCACTTGGTGGCCGTTACTCCGGACATGCCCAAGAGGGGATTGAGGAGCGCCGAGGTCAGGGAGCTCTGGAGGGTGGCTGAGGAGAGGTTCGATGAGTTGCTGATCAAAGACGACGAGTACGTGAGTAGTTCGAACTTCTTGAGCTCCCTAAAGGTGGCCCTAGCCTTGGAAAGTTGGGTGAAGGAAGAACCGGAAGACGTGATAGCAAAGAAGTACGGCTTCTACCCGGGAGACCTCAGAGTCCTGAGCGACACGGCCGCGTGGCTCGTCCACGCTTACTCCGAGATAACCAAGTTCGTAGGCCTGCAGAGCCACTCCGAGGCCTTGGCTGCACTCGAGCTCCGCTTAAAGTACGGCGTATCGGAGGAACTCGTAGAATTAGTTCAGATACCCTACATAGGTAGGGTCAGGGCCAGAGCGCTGTGGAACGCGGGAATAAGGTCGAAGGAAGAGTTCGTCGAGAGGGCCGACGTGGCTGCGAAAGCTGTTGGCAGAGGGGTCGTCAAGAGGGCTTTAGAAGCAATGGGCTTAAGCTACGGGTTAGTTAAGTGGACCAAGCCTTGATGGGCTCGGAAGTAATCCAAGAGAACTTCTCGGAGCCTTCCACCGGGAGCTTCAGTAACTCCACGTAACCGAAGGCGCTCAACGCCACGGCCTCCATTAAACTCATCATGACTAGCTCGTTGGGCTCCGCTATGACCCCTCCCACGTCCAACCTCTTCTTAACTATCACAAAAACCCGACCCTTCTCGTCAGCCACCACCTCGTCCAAGGAACTGGCAAAGTCCGTTATTAGCTCCAGTATTAGCTTTAAGAATGGCTCGTCCGCAGAGGTCTCGGGGACCTCACCAGTCTTTAACATTTTGTATATCCTCAGTTTTATCAAATCTTTAAAGGTCTCCTTGTAATCTCTGAGCCTTTCGTCGCACGCCTCCCTGTTGGTTGACTCAGAGCAGTTCATGGCGAACCTCCTGAACTCGGCCACGGCCTCTTCCCATTCGGTAGATGCAATTGAAATTAAGCTCTCAGTCGAGAGTTCCCTCCTCAATAAGTCGAATAACGTCCTCAAGGCTCGTCGCCCTCCCTAAGGCCTTCAGAACCGAGTTGCGCCGGCCTATAGTCTTGGGTACCAGCTTTAGGACCCTCTCTGCCTCAACTACGTCAGCCTTCCCTATTACCAACGCGTAGCGTGCCTCTACTCGACAGGGGAGGAGCCTTGAGTAGGGCTCACTCAAGTTGATCACGGCCACCTCCCAAGGCCCTCGGAGCTCCTCACACCTCCCCTTCACCCTCTCTTTCAGCTTCGCCTCCTCCTCGGGGCTTAAGTTCCCGAGGTAGAGGTCGTAAGGTTCCACGTGGGCGTCGCACTCTATTAAGCCGTACTTGGCACTCAATACGAAACACCGCGCGCTCAACCTTTCAGACAAGATAAACAAGTTTCTTATAGGCCCTACATATACTTCGGATGCCCTCCCGGAGGCAGTCCTCTTCCTCTTCGTGCAGTAGGTCAAGACGAGCGCTTTGTCTCTAGAATCTTTCTTGCTATCCACGCGAAGCCCTTGCCGGCGGGCTCTGGGGCCACTATGTCGGCTTCCCTCTTGAGGGCCTCCTGCGCGTCGGCCACGGCTACTCCAACACCAGCCATCTTTATCATTTCTATATCGTTCTCAGCGTCGCCGACCGCCAGCACTTCGTCCATGGTATAGCCCATCTTTTCTACTACCTTCTTGATGCCTTTGCCCTTGCCGCAATCCTTCGGCATTATGTGGACGGCGTGTCTGCTGACCAGGACCGTCAGTCCTTGTCTCAAGTAGCCCAACTCTTCTAATATTTTATAGGCATTCTTGGCGTCTTCTTCCGAAGTCGCCCCTTCGGGGGCGTTAATTGCGAAGTCACACTTCCTCCAAGGGTTCTGCCAAGAGGGCCTCCACCCCTTGACGGAAAGAACCTTCAAGAGCGTGTCTGAAGCCTCTCTGGCTACTAAGCAAGAGGACTTGTCGGGGACGGTTTCTTCCCACGTAAAGTCCCCGTAGCCGCAGCCGTTCTCGAACACTACCGGAGCGCTGGTCCCTAAGTACCTCTTCAAGGTAAGCGTGACCGGCCTGCTGTTACCGGACACTAAGATTACTTTCAACCCATACCTTTCTAATTCCCTCAAGGCCTTTATTGCGTCTACGTCGAGCAGGAACGAGATGCCCTCCGTCAGTGTCCCGTCTACGTCAGCCGCGATCACCTTTATTTTCGACAAGTCCACCTCTTAACCACCTCAAGCGCTTGGGGTAAGAGGGCGTGTAAAGATAACGCTCGGGACTTTACGAGGCCCCACTCCCCCTTGGCACTGTAAATCAACAAGTAAGAGCTCCCGTTTATGGGCGCCACGCTGAGGACCTCTCCCTCCTTTCGGGCCACCAGACCTGAGATCGACATGGTCCCTATTCGCTCGAGCTCTATCTGGCCGAAGCTGCAGAGCCCCTCCGCGACCGCACTCGCAGAGAGCTCGGCAGCCGTTATGCAGTCCTCCCCACAGCCCCCGGCGGCTAAGAGGCCTACAGCTTCGGCCACCTTAAGGAATGGTCTATCCAAGTCGCCAAATAGGGTGAGTGACTTGCCGTCGTTGCTCGCGTACAGTTTGTAAGAAACTTGATCGTCTATCACTCTGGCTCCTATCAAGCCTGGCTCGGGCGAGAGGATCTCGAAGCCCGTTTCAGTTGGGAGCACTTTGGCTGTCCAGAATCCCTTCCTTACCATTTCTCCAACCACTTTCGTCAAATCTACCGCATCTCTCGTAAGTATGGTTAATTTCATGCTCCCCTTCACGCCATCGGGCACCGGGAGGGCCGCGACAAGGCTCTTAGAAAGTCACTCGCGGGCTACATTCATCACGACTCAGAGTTCGAGGACCCGATCATCCTCATATTGCTTTAAAGTACGTCCTGCCGCTAGTACGTATCTTGTACAGTATTTTACCGCCGCAGCGGGGACAGCGGACCCCCATCATCAGTTTCTCCAACTCTTCCTTCCTGGCTACGTATCCGCACGAGGCACATTTATATAACACGTCTTTGACCGGTGGGACACCCACCTTAACCCCCTGGTACGCCTTGAGTAACTCTTTATAAACTAAAGTTTAAGGCTACTCCCGATGGGCTGAGCATGGGGACGCTGGACCCCTCGGTTTGCGGAGGACTCCCTCCGGAGGTCTGTGAACAGTTAATGATGGATCAGCAAGAACTGATAAAGATAAAGCTAGAGAAGAGAAAGTGGGGAAGAGAGGTAACAATAATCGAGGGCCTCAGCTTGGACAATGAGAGGTTAAAGAAGGTAGCTAAGGAGCTCAAGAGCAAACTGGCTACTGGAGGGACCGTGAAGAACGGCAGGATAGAGCTCCAAGGCGACCACAGAGACAGGGTAAAGAAGCTCCTCGAGGAAATGGGGTACCCTCCCGAAAACATAGTTATTGTCGGTTAGAGGCACTTTTTAAAGGTCGAGATATGGAGAACCCCTTATATCCCCACACCACCGCTCCCCGGGGTCGCGTAGAATGGCAAAGGCCGTCTGGGTACACGCGTCCGTAGACGTGCCAGAGGGCGTCGAAGTAGAAGTCAAGGACAACAAAGTCAAGATAAGGGGACCCAAGGGCGAACTAGAGAGAGACTTCTCCGACGCTAAGGGAATAAGGATAAGAGTTATTGAGAACGAGGGGAAGAGACAAGTCCTCGTGGAGACCTTCTTCGCCAACCGAAAGAGGAAGGCCCTCGTGAATACCGTGGCTGCTCACATAAAGAACATGATAACCGGCGTCACCAAGGGCTGGCGGTACAAAATGAAAATAGTGTTCTCTCACTTCCCCATAAGCGTTAAGGTCGTAGGAGACAGAGTTGAGATACACAACTTCATCGGCGAGAAGGCTCCCAGGACCGCCAAGATCCTCCCCGGCGTTACCGTCAAGGTCCAAGGCAGAGACGTTATAATCGAAGGAATCGACATAGAGAAGGTGTCACAGACCGCGGCCAACATAGAACAAGCCACTAAAATAACCGAGTTCGACCGCAGAGTATTCATGGACGGCATCTATATATACGCGAAGGAGGTGATGTCATAATGTCCAATGAGATCAAGGAAATACTCAACAAAAGGGCTCAAGCGTTAAAGGAGATAAGGAAGAAAAGGAAACTCATGAAAAAGGCGGTAGAGCTCAGGAACGACCTGCCGGAGTTCATAAGGTACCACTGGTGGAGGTACTTCAGGCTAGAGAGGGGCTACAAGTGGAGGAAGCCTAAAGGTAACGACAACAAGTCCCGGTTGCAGCTCAAGGGCTACCCTCCAATAGTTAAGGTGGGGTACCGCACGCCCAAGGAAGTGAGGGGCCTACACCCCAGCGGACTGGAACCTATTATAGTACACAACGTGAAGGAGCTAGAACAAATAGATAAGAACAAACACATAGTTTACATAGCGTCTTCAGTAGGGAAGAAGAAGAGAGCCGAAATAATTAGGAGGGCTCAAGAACTGGGCGTCCGCGTGGCCAACGGGGGTGTAGAGGCGTGAGGCCCGACAAAGTCGCCAGGCTGGCAGCGGAGATCCTCGGCGTAGGGGAGAGCCGGATCTGGGTCGACCCTACCAGACTCGCCGACGTCTCGGAGGCGGTCTCTAAGGACGACGTGAGACGCCTAATAGAAGAAGGCGCGATCAAGGTAGAGCCGAAGAGGGGCGTCAGTAGGGCAAGGTGGAAGGTCCGTCACGAACAGAGGAAGAAGGGCAGGAGGAGGGGGTACGGGAAAAGGAAAGGTAAGGCCAGTGCCCGCCAAGACCCCAAGGAGGCTTGGATGAACAAGATAAGGAAGATAAGGAGGTTCTTAAAGTACTTGCGGGACCACGAGGTAATAGACAGGAGGACCTACAGAGAGCTCTACATGAAGGCTAAGGGCGGAATGTTTGATAGCTTAAACAACTTAAAGACTTACTTGAGGGAGAGGTACGGTATAGAGGTGAAGTGAGTTGGCGAGGGGACCAAGATATAAAGTTCCCAAGAGAAGGAGGAGGGAAGGCAAGACCAACTATTACAAACGCTACACTATGGCATTATCGAGAAACCCAAGGTTTGTCGTGAGGAAGACTAACAAGTACGTGTGGGTACAAGTGATTGAGTTCGCTCCCGAGGGCGACAAGGTGATAGCAGCAGCCCACTCCAAGGAGCTTGAAAAGAAGTACGGTTGGAAGGGTTATGGCAATTCTATGCCCGCCGTTTACCTAACCGGCATGCTGGCGGCCCTCCGGGCCAAGAAGGCCGGCGTCCAATACGCGGTCCCGGACATAGGTCTGCACAAACCGTCAAAGGGCGCTAGGGTGTTCGCCGCAATAAAGGCGGCAAACGACGTGGGGTTGGAAGTCCCAGTGGGAGACGTGGTCCCCGACGAGAGCAGGATAAAGGGCGAACACATAGCCTCCTACGCCGAGGCGTTGAAGAACGAGAGCCCGGAGGAGTACCAGAGGAGGTTTTCCAAGCTATTGGAGAAGGGCTTTAGGCCCGAGGACTACCCGAAGCACTTCGAAGAAGTGAAGGCAAAGATACTCGAAGACTATAAGCTGGAGCTGAGCGCCTCTACGGGGTGACGCGAAGTGGCGGTAGCCGTCTCCGCGGAGGAGTGGGTGCCCAGAACCAGAGTCGGAAAGATGGTAAAGGAGGGCAAAATAACTAGCATATACGAGCTCTTCGAGAAGAATTTACCAATATTGGAGCCGGAAATAGTCGATTACTTAGTACCGGGTTTGAAACACGAAGTGCTCGACGTCAGCTTGGTTCAGAAAGTGACCGACGCGGGGAGGGTCACGAGGCTGAGGGTATTGGTCGTGATAGGCAACGAGGACGGACTGGTAGGCCTTGGTATGGGCAAGGCGAAACAGATGAGGTTCGCAATACAGAAGGCTCTAGCGAGCGCCAAGCTCAACATAACTCCGGTTAGGAGAGGTTGCGGCAGCTGGGAGTGCACTTGCGGGGAGCCGCACAGCGTGCCCTTCACTGTAAGGGGTAAGAGCGGCAGCGTGGAGGTCATCCTCAAGCCCGCCCCCAGAGGCACCGGGCTGGTAGCCGGCGACGTGGCCAAGGCCGTTCTGAGGTACGCCGGCATCAAGGACGTCTGGACCCACACCGAGGGAGAGACTAGGACCACTCACAACTTCGCTAAAGCAACCTTCAACGCCTTGAAGCAGACTTACAAGTTCCTAGCCCCGTGGGATTGGGTACAACAACAATGAGGGGTGGGGGAGTATGAGCAAAAAACTGTACTTAATAATCAGGATAAAGGGAGAGCCCGACGCCAACCCGGACGTGAGGAAGACCTTGGAGAACTTGAGGCTACTGAGGAGGTACGCGGCCGTAGTATACCCAGCCGACTTGCCCGGTCTCGAGGGCATGCTGAGGAAGGCCCAAGCGTGGATAACTTGGGGCGAGGTGAGGAAGGAGGTTCTGGCAAAGCTTTTAGAGGCCAGAGGAAGGGCCCCGGGAGACAAGAAGCTGACTCAAGAGTACATAAAGGAAAAGTTCGGAGTAGAAAGCTTCGAAGAGCTCGCTGAAAAGATAGTCAACGGTGAGGTGGTCTTCCACAAACAGAACGCGATCAAGCCCTTCTTCAGGCTGCATCCTCCAAGAGGGGGCTTCAAGAAAAGTATCAAGAAGCCCTACCGCTCCGGAGGAGAGGCCGGTTACCGCGGGGATGCCATAAACGAGTTGGTTTTGAGGATGCTCTGACCACAAAGTCCTAAAAGCATCTGAGTCCCGTCGCTAGGGGTGTCAGAGTTTGGTAGTCAGGCGCAAGAAGAAGAGTAGAAAGTTGAGGGGAAGAACCAGGACGATGGGTTGGGGGAGAATAGGCCAACACCGCAGGAGCGGCGCCCGCGGAGGCTTCGGCCGTGCCGGCATGCACAAGCACTTCTGGACGTGGGTAACGGCTAAGAGTCCGGGATACTTCGGCAAATACGGCTTCCACTTGCCTCCGGAGGACAGAGTCGAAATAAGGGAAATTAACGTCGGGGAACTGGACGAAATGGCTAGGAAGTTAAATACTAACATACTGGACTTGGCAGCCATGGGCTACAACAAGCTGCTCGGTTTCGGAAAGGTCAAGGGGAGTTACACGGTAATAGTGGCTTCCGCGAGTAAGAAAGCCCTTCAAAAGGTCAAAGCGGCCGGAGGGAAAGTGGTAACCCCGGATGGCGAAGAGCTGGAAGCCGAAGAGGCTACTGCTTAGCTCTTCCTTGTTAGTGTTGATAGCTCCCTTTTCGACCGCCCTCCCGTGCCTCAAGCTGCCCGGTTTAGACCGTTTGGCCTTTTGGATTAGCGAAAGCATGAGCATATTTCCGTTCATCCTCTTCACCTTATTGCTAGCCTACACTAGAAAGGATTACAAAGTGGTGTTGGAAGGACTCGCCCTGAACGTTTTCGTGCTCTTCCTCAAGTTCTCGTTCTACACCCCCCGGCCGGGCTCCGGCCACTCGACTCCGGGCTACCCCTCCGGCCACGCAGCAAGGGCCTTCTGGCTGGCCTTCGAGATCGAGGGGCGGTTGAGGTATGCCTTGCTGGCGTACGCAACCCTGGTGGCTTGGTCACGGGTCCAGCTCTGCGCTCATTACCCGCTCGACGTCGTCGGAGGGGCGCTCAGCGCGCTCGCGTTCCGGGACCTTTGGGGCGTCGTGACGGAGGCCGGGGGACTCCGGAGGCGGATCGAGGTGTTGAGACGTTAGGGGGCGCGTCTTTAGTGGGATTTGAAGTAGGAGCCCGGCGAGGCCGTGGCGGCCCCGCGGGTATTTGAACCCCGGACCACCGGCTTTCCCAACCCCGCACGGGATAGGAGGCCGGCGCTCTGTCCTGGCTGAGCTACGGGGCCAGTCCCCGCTTCCTGTGACGGTCTCTCCCTTTTTTAACATTTCTCATGGATCTTTTCCTGACCTCAACTGGAACGCCTATTACTCTCACAAGCGACAAGCCCAAAGGACAGCGAACTTCCTCTAGAACTTCCCTTATCTTCACCTTCACCCTGCCTCCCCGCTGGGCCGTACAGTCCCGCCAGTGAGGACACTTCTTGTTGGCACAGCTGGATGGGGTGTACTCAACCGTGGCCCCCTCTATAGCTAACCTCTTCGGCAAGATCAAAGGGATCCCCACTTCTTCTACCTCCCCCATAACCACCTTACCGTGTACCTTACACTCGTGCTCTACCAGCCCTACCTTACCTTTCACTTCGTAAATCCACCCCCGTTTGTACTCCTCGCACCTCTCCTTGAGCATACAGCCCTCACAGAGAGGCAAGGTCCCCACGGCCACAAAGCGGTCTCCCGGCTTGAACTCCTTGGGTACCGGTAACACCTTCTTCAACGCCGTTCCCCTCACTTTATGTTCGCCAGAACATAAATGGCGTTCGGGCAACGGCTGTGAGCAAGAAAATAGTATTGAGAGTAAGTGACGACTTCTACGAGGAGCTGGAGAGGAGGGCCAAGGAGGAGGGCTACGCTCTGGTTACGGATTACGTCCTCGAGGTCCTTTCTAGAGAGCTCGAAAGGTCTCCCTTCAACCCCCGAGCCCTCGAGGCTAGGCTGGAGAGGCTCGAGAGGGGCGAACTGCCCGCGAAGATGCAAGAAGCGATATGGAAGTTGATCGAAGAGGCTTTGGAAAACAAGCTCTCGGCGGTCGCGGTAGAGGGGCTCAGCTTAGACGAGAAGCAACTGCTCAACAAGCTGGTAGACGAGGCGGTAAAGAAGATAGAGAGGAAAGTAGTGGATATGATAAATCCGTGGAGCCAGAAGGTGGACTCGCTCTCCCGCCAGCTCGGGGAGCTGTTGGAGAGGCTTGAGGAGCTGGAAGGGAAGCAAAGCGCCCAACAACAAGAGCACGAGGAGGCTCGCAGAGAGCCGTTAGTCGCTGCAGAGAGGACCTATGATAAGAAGAAGAGGCGCTCGGCTATGGATATATTGAGAGAGAGAAAGGTGAATTTCGAAGAGGACATGGCCTTCGCCCGGAACGTGGACAAATTAATCGAAAAGTTGAAGAGGAGCGGTGCCTTGGTCATAGAGACGACCAAGCATGGCCGCGTAGTGGTGCACCCGGAGGCTTGGGAAGAGTTCTGGCAGAGGCTCTCGGAGGCCGGGAGTTCCGAGGAAGAGGTAATGGACGCCCTTAACGACGAGAGGTTGTTCAAGTTGTTCGAGGCCTTGAGAGAGGACGGATTAATTTACTACGACGTTTCGCGCGGCTGGACGGCCTCGCCGGACTTGAGGAAGAGCGTCCAAGAAGAGTGAGTGAGGAAACGACACTTCTTTTAGGCCAGCGGGCCAAGCGGGAGCGGTCCGAAGGCTTGTGGTGTGTGACGGCTAGGGGGCTCTGGAAGGGCTACCGTGTCGGCCCGCAGAGGGTAGAGGTGCTCAGAGGGGTCGACCTCAATGTTGGCTTTGGGGAAGTGGTGGCTGTAGTGGGCCCCTCAGGCTCGGGGAAGAGCACGCTCCTTCACTTGCTCTCTACCGTAGATTATCCCGACCGGGGCTCGATTTATCACTTAGGCAAGAAGATACTCAAGAGCGAGGAGTGGAGGGCCAAGTGGAGGCGGCACAACGTAGGCGTCGTCTTTCAGAACTTGCAGTTGATACCGACTTTAACGGTCCTCGAAAACGTCATACTACCTATGGAGCTGGTTGGGACGCCTCCGCACAAGGCCAAGCTCAGAGCTAAGATGTTGTTAGAGAGGGTGGGACTGGGCGACAAGTTCGAGCGCTACCCCACCGAGCTCTCCGGCGGGGAGCAGCAGAGGGCAGCAGTAGCTAGGGCCTTGGCCAACGGACCTAGGATACTGGTGGCGGACGAGCCCGCCTCAAATTTGGATAGAGAGAATAGGAGGTTGATAGCTAATATAATTAGAGAGTTCGCCGACTCTGAGGGTTGCGCGATCGTTAGCACTCACGAGGAGGAGATAGTCTCGGTCGCTGACGTCGTCTGTGTCCTCGAGGGGGGTAGGTTGAATTGCCAGCGCTGAAGGTAGGAATTAAGACGGCTAAGAAGAAGATAGTAGAATCCTTAGTTATATCGTTAATGGTCGCGTTCTCTCTGAGTATGTACGTAACATCCCAAGTCTTGAGGGACACGCTCTCTCCGTTGTTCTTGAATTACCTGAAGATGAGCTACGGAGACGTAATAGTATTAGGTTACATACCTTACTACATCGATGAAATTATGAGGAACATTAGCTGGGTAAAGGACTTTGCGGGGTACACGGTAGTCCCTTCTTACGGAGAGTGTTGCAATTCAACCGTCCCCCTACTGCTGGGTTACACAAAGGCCGCGTACAAGAACGACACCTTGCTCGGGGGCTTCAAGGCCCCCAAGCTGCGCCGCGGAGAGGCGGTCTTGCTGAAGGGAAGTACCGAATTCATCCGACCTGGGGCGGTGTTGAAGGTTTACCCAGTTGTATCCTTGAATCCGGTAAAACCCTTCGTAGAAAAGGTAGTGGGCTACGCAGAGGGCAGCTTGCCCTTGCCGGCGGGCCCAGTGCTCTTCCTGAACGAGGAAGACGGCGAAAGGCTCAAGAAAGAGTTCGGGGGTTACACAGTGTACAGCGTAGTGACCGAGGATCCAGAGGGGGCAAAGAAGGTCGACGAGATAATGAGGAAAGTCGGCGGTTTTGTTGCGCTTACCTTCGATACCAAGAAGGACTTGTTGTTCTATCCGGGGGAGGACGTGATTTTGGAGAGTTCGAACGTATTGGAGTCTATGTCGGAACTGTCCTGGACGGTCGTTACTACAGTACTGATCATCATAAGCGTAATTTACGTCGAAAGGAACGTTAGAGAAATAGCAACTTTGAGGTCGATTGGGGCCTCGTGGAAGGATATGACAATGTACTTAGGCGGCCTGTGGGGCTCAAGGGTCGCGCTCGGTTCTGTCCTTGCGTTGTTCTTAGGGACGCTAATAGCTATGAGCTCAATAAACGCCGCCTTGTCTCACCCTCGGCTGCAGCCCCTCAAGGCGTTCGTTACCCTTACCTTAAGTCCCAGAACGATCTTAACGGTATTTGCCATGTCACTCCTAACAACTATGCTAACTGTCTTGACGTCCCTAATAACGGTGGGTAGGATGGACCTAATAGAGGCGTTAAGGTTCTACGGCTTGAAGGTCAGACTAAGCACAGAGAGCTCCTTGCCGTTCCGGGTCATGATAGCCGTCTCAGAGAGCAAGGCGGTCACTTGGAGGTTCTTCGCCGCAGTGGTTCTAGTGTCGTTAGTCTTAAGTCTAATTACTATACCAATCTTGATCAAAGAGGGCTTAGCAAAGGTAGAAGTCCCCAAATACTACGACGCGTCCGTGACTCTCCTAAAGATACCCAAGATAAGCCCTCCTGTAGAAGACGTCCTCTTACAGATCAAGGGTTTGAAGGGCTATGACTCATTGAGCGTATGGGTGGAGACCCTCTACGGTTCTATAAACTTCAAAATAAAGGTGGTAAAAGGGAGCGAGGAAATCCCCGTTTACGGGAAAGCGTGCGTCCAAGCGCTCAAGGGAAGCTGCTGGGACTTCGCCCCCCGCTTGGTGGCCGGCAAGTATCCCGGCGAGGGAGAGGTGGCCGTAAGTGACTTGCTAGCACACGAGATGGGGCTTAAAGTAGGGGACGTGGTCACTTTGGACATAGAAAGTGAAGGGTTCAAGGAGTCCTTAGAGGCCCGGGTCAGCGGGATATTCTCCTACCCCATCTTCCCACCAACCGTAATACTGCCAAAGAGTTACCTTCCCAAGAAGGAGTTCAAAGTCATGGTACTCTACGCCTCCGGCCCTCAGGAGCTAGAGTTGGCTAAGGAGCTCCACACGGCATTAGTCTCCAACGCCTACGCGGCTGTGTCCCTAACTTGGGAAGACTTTAAGAAGGAGCTCCGGAACAACTTGAAGCAAGTAGCCCTTTCCGCCTCGTTGACTACTCTGATGGGAACGTTCATAATGGTGCTGGCCTTGGCTACCTTCAGCTTTAGCGACGTAGTATTGAAAAGCAAGTTCCTAGCGCTGTTGAAGTCTTTGGGGCTGACCAGCGGGGAGTACTTGTGGGTTTCCTTGACGAAGTGGGGACTCGTGGCAGCGGCAGCCCTCTTCCCGTCGGCTTTCGTGGAGAGGCTCGTGAGCGGGCTCGTGCTAGAGAGGCTGTCGAGGGTGTACCTAATTCCTTATGTGGCGGACTGGAAGCTCGAAGTCGTGCTGCTCTTGGCCTCAGTGGTCGGCTCAGCGCTTCTAGCCGTCCAGTGGTACAAGAAAGTTAAGGTGGTTGATGAAATAAAGGCAGAGTGGTAGGACTCCTCAGTCGAGGTGTTCTACAGCCTTGACTTCATAACCCCCTTCACTTCTCTTCATCAACAAAAGCGCGTCGTCCAGCCTGTAGCCGCAAGCCTTGCACCGGTAGAAGTAAAGGATCTTCACCGTCCCGTCCGACGACACGCTCTTCTCCATGTTGAGTTCCATCGGGGACTTGCAGCGGGGGCAGTACTTCATGGCGACCCTCCACCTCATAACGGAGGCACGGGGGTCTCGGCGCCACAGACGTGGCACCTGAGAATCCACACCTTCCTGTCCAACCTTATCAGTTCGGTGTCGGGTCCGCCGCAAGTGGGACAGATGACGTACTGCTCCACGAACTTTTGCAGCAACCTATCTATTATCTGAGGAGAGAACCTCCCGGTTAATACCATCTCCCCGCTCTCGCCTATCTGTACTGGCACCGCCAGCTCTTTTGCGAACCACTTGGTCACTATCTTAGGTTCTCTTCTCAGTACGTCACATATCTGCTTGAAGTTCTGCACTATGGTCTTGTCACCAACTATCAACACTTTCGGCTTAGGCACTTGGAACCTCTCCTTGTACTCCACCCTGCTGGGGAGCATGTTGTAGGCCCTTTCCAATAGTTTCTCGTAAGGCCACTCCCTTATTGGAAAGGCTGCACACCCCGAAGGGGGGAAGGTTGTGATGCTATAAAGTTCAGCTCATCCTCTGAAGGAGTTTGTGTGCCTCGGAGGGCTCTATCCTCTGTTGCTTAGTTCCCTCTATACTCGGCACTCCTTTCCCGCGCACGGTCTTCGCCAGCACTACAGTGGGTCTGCCCTTTACCTTCTTTGCCTCTTCTAAGGCCTCCAACAGTCTCGCCACGTCGTGGCCGTCGTCTACCACTATGACGTGCCAACCGAAGGCCTTCCACTTCCCAATCAAATCTCCTTTATTCTTTACCTTGGAGGTCTCTCCGTCGAGCTGGAAGCCGTTCCAGTCCACCACAGCGGTCAAGTTGTCTAGCGAGTGTGTGGCCGCGGTCGAAGCAGCTTCCCAGACTTCGCCCTCGTCGAGTTCCCCGTCTCCTAGGACTACGTAAACCCTCCTCTCGCTGCCCAACATCTTCAAGCCCTTAGCTACTCCGGTGGCGAAGCTGAAGCCTTGAGCTAAACTGCCCGTGGGGGCGTCTACGCAAGCTAAAGTGTCGTCCGGGTGGCCTTGAAGGGGGCTGGAGATGTCCCTTATCGTCTTAACCCAGTGAGGGGGTATGAGCTCCAAGGCGGCAAGAAGAGCGTAGAACGCGGGCACAGCGTGGCCCTTACTGAGTATCAACCAGTCGTGTTCGACGGGCCTCTCGTCGCACTTCCTCGGTTCCATAGCCCCCAGCCAGATGGTAGCCAATATCTCCACTACGGACATGCTGGAGCCCAAGTGAACGGTCCTCTCTACACTGGCCATTTCAATTATATACTTCCTCATTAGCCTAGCGACATCTTCTATTTCTTTTACCTTTTTTGACATTAATTTTTCCAGCTCCAGCTCGCTGGCTTCCCTCAACGGTGGGAACCCAGTGGGACAGGGAGAAGGAGGTTATATCGTTTGTTAGGCCTCAAAGTCTTGTCAAGCGGAAGGACTCGCCTTCGACGGGCCCGAGCCGAGGGCGGGTTGAGGTTGTGGGTTCAAAAATAAAAAAAGGTGGAGATCTGGTAGTTACGCGCTGACGGTTAGATCGGTGAGGCTCTGAGCGGCAGGGTCTGCCTTCACACTAGCGCTGAGGCCGGGTAGCGCCCCAGCAACCTTCGCGAGGTTGGGGGGCAGCGCGCCGGCCGCAGCAGCTACCCTCAGCACGAGGCCCAGCGCGCCCATTGCTAGGACGAGCGCAGCCAACGCCAGTACGAGGGTGTAGCCGACGCCGCCCAGAGCCAACAACCTACTCCTCTTCATCTCCTATGCCCCCTCTCGCTTCCACACTAGAGATGACCGGCTAATAAAGCTTGTTAAGTCAATAATACCGATGGTTTCGTTTTTGAAAGGCTCTGAGCAAGCCCTCTCGTAGGTCTGAAAAGATGAGGATTAGAGTAGTGGGGGAAGGCCTGAAACTTTTGGAAAGGGGAGAGATGATAATTTACAAGAGGTGGCTCAAGGGCGCGCCGGCAGCCGTCGGGACGCTGGTCACGTTGAACGACGGGGACGAAGACTTAGCTTGCGGCCTCGTAGACAAAATAGGCGTGAGGGTAATTTCATTCGAGCCATGTCCGGCCAGGACGGAGGACGCGTTCAAAGATGTCATAGAAAGGGCCTTCGAGGCGAAGTCCTTGCTCCGCTACGAGGCCTACCGCTTGATTAACGGGGACGGCGACTCGTTCCCCGGCCTAATAGTAGACGTCTACAAGGACTTGGCCGTCCTCCAGTCCTCCTCCCTCGCTGTAGACAAACACATAATGACGATAGCAAGGATAGTGAAGGAGGTGACCGGCG